>JBGPLR010000211.1:0-6162 GCA_041486545.1 Terriglobia bacterium | reverse complement strand
CAAGCCGGCGCTGGCGCGCGGCGAGCTTCGGGCCATTGGCGCCACCACGCTCAACGAATATCGCAAATACATTGAAAAGGACGCAGCCCTGGAGCGGCGCTTCCAGATTGTGTTCGTGGGCGAACCCAACGTGGAAGACACCATCTCCATTTTGCGCGGACTCAAAGAGCGCTATGAAGTGCATCACGGCGTGCGCATCAAGGACTCGGCCATCGTAGCGGCGGCCACGCTTTCGCATCGCTACATCTCTGACCGCTTTCTGCCCGACAAAGCCATTGACCTGATTGATGAAGCCGCGGCCTCGCTGCGAATACAGATTGACTCCATGCCCACGGAAATCGATCAGCTCGAACGCAAAGCAACGCAGTTGGAAATCGAAAAGCAGGCGATGAAGAAAGAAACCGACGCGAACTCGCGCGAGCGGCTGAAGGCGGTGGAGCGCGAGCTGGCGCAGGTTCGCGAGCAGTCCACCACACTCAAAGTGGGCTGGAAAGACGAGAAAGAAGCCATCGCGCACATCCGCCAGCTCAAAGAAAAGATCGATCATCTCAAGACGGAAGAGCAACAGGCCGAGCGCAAGGGCGATCTGGAGCGCGTGGCGTCCATCCGCTATGGCGAACTGCGGCAGGCGGAGAAAGACCTGGCCAAGCTCAGCGTTGAGCAGGAGAAAAGCGGCCAGACTCGCATGCTCAAGGAAGAGGTGGACGAAGAAGACGTGGCCAAGATCGTCTCCAAGTGGACGGGCGTCCCGGTGTCCAAGATGCTGGAAGGCGAAGTCAAGAAACTCGTCAGCATGGAAGACCGTCTGCGCCAGCGCGTGGTGGGACAGGACGATCCGCTGACACGCGTCGCGAATGCCATTCGCCGTTCGCGGGCCGGGTTGAGCGACCCGCGCAAGCCCATCGGCTCATTCATCTTTCTCGGTCCCACGGGAGTGGGTAAAACCGAACTGGCGCGGGCCTTGGCGGAATTTCTTTTTGATGACGAGCACGCCATGGTGCGCATTGACATGTCAGAGTACATGGAGAAGCACGCTGTATCGCGGCTGATTGGCGCGCCTCCGGGATACATTGGCCATGATGAAGGCGGCCAGCTCACGGAAGCCGTGCGCCGCCGGCCGTACTGCGTGATTCTGTTCGACGAAATTGAAAAAGCGCATCCCGACGTCTTCAACATCCTGCTGCAAATTCTGGACGACGGCCGCCTGACCGATTCGCGCGGCCGCACCGTGGACTTCAAAAACGCGGTCATCATCATGACGTCCAATCTGGGCGCCAGCTATTTGCAGGCTGAGGGTGTGGCGTCGCCGGAAGCTTTTGCGGAAGCCACCGAACATGTTCTGGAGGCCTTGCGGCAGCACTTCCGGCCGGAGTTCCTGAACCGCGTGGATGACATTATCGTGTTCAGCCCGCTGGGCGAAGAGCAGCTCACGCACATCATTGAGCTGCGGCTGGACGACTTGCGAAAACTGCTGGCTGACCGCAAGATCACCATCGAGTTGACGCCGGCGGCCAAGGAACTGTTGTTCATCGAAGGCTATGATCGCGCCTATGGTGCGCGTCCGCTGAAGCGGGCCATCCAAAAGATGATTCAAGACCCGCTGGCCTTGAAGATCCTGGAAGGTGAAGTCCTGCACGGCGACCACGTGGTGGTGGACGCCGATGTCCCCAAGCGGAAGATGACATTTACGGTGAGCGCAAGAACGGGGGCGGAGAAGGCGAAGAGCACGGCGTAATGCTGCATCGCAATGGCGAGAGCTATTCTTTGTCCTTCTTGGCCGCGGGCTTCTTGGACTTATCTTCACTTTTCTCTGGGCTCTTGTCTGGGCTCTTGTCTTTGCTTTTCTTGCCGGCGTCCTGCGCCGGTTCTTTCTCTGTTGTGGGAGCGTGATCTTGCGAGTCCTTGGAAGGGGATTTGGCGGCGTAGTCGTTTACGTAGAAACCGCTGCCTTTGAAGTGCACGGCCGGAGCGGTAATCGTCTGCTCCACCGGCCCGCGGCACTTGGGACACTTCTTCACCTTGCGATCAGAGAATTTCTGTATCTTCTCAAACCGATGATGGCATTTTTTGCAGACGTATTCGTAGAGAGGCATGATTTAAAGCTGTGAGACTGAAATGATTCTAAGGTGAATCGGGCCAAAGGGTCAATGCACCTTCCGTCGCCCGGCCTTGAGAAAGCCAAGGTCTCCGTTGCCCCGCGAGTCGTCCGCTGGTTCACGCTCCGAAGGCATGCGCGGCGGCTTCAATGGTCCGGGCGATGTCGCCGTCAGTATGCGCGGCGCTCACGAAAATGGCTTCATATTGCGATGGCGGCAGATAGATGCCGCGATCGAGCATCGCGCGGTGGAACTTGGCAAATGCTTCCGTGTTTGACTTGGCGGCGGTGTCCCAGTCGCTCACCGGGCCGGCCTGAAAGAACCAGGTAAACATGGAACCCATGCGGTTCGCGCAGAGCGTGACGCCGTTGTTTTTGGCCACGGAGAGGACGCCATCCACCAGCGCCGCCGTGCGCCGCTCCAACTGAGAGTAAATCTCCGGATGCTCGCGCAACTGGCGCAGTGTGGCCAGGCCGGCGGCCATCGCCAGCGGATTGCCCGAGAGCGTCCCTGCCTGATAGACCGGACCCACCGGGGCGATCATCGCCATAATTTCCTCTCGTCCGCCGTACGCGCCCACCGGCAGGCCGCCGCCGATGATCTTGCCCAGCGTGGTCAAGTCCGGCGTGATTTTGTACAGCTCCTGCGCTCCGCCCAGGGCCAGGCGGAATCCGGTCATCACTTCATCGAAGATCAGAATTGCACCGTGTTGCTGAGTAATGTTGCGGAGAAATTGCAGATAGCCGCCGCGTGGCGCTACGCATCCCATATTGCCCACCACCGGTTCCACGATGACGCAGGCAATCTGATCTTTGAATTTCTTGAAAGCCTCTTCCACCGCCGGCTGGTTGTTGTACGGGAGCGCGAGCGTGAACTGCGCCTCCTCCGGCAGCACGCCTGCCGAGCCGGGAATGCCCAGCGTGGCCACGCCCGAGCCGGCTTTCACCAGGAGCGAATCGGCGTGTCCGTGGTAGCAGCCTTCAAACTTGATGATGTACTTGCGATTGGTGAACGCCCGCGCCAGCCGTATGGCCGACATGGTGGCTTCCGTCCCTGAGCTGACAAAACGAACCTTGTTGATGGAAGGAAATGCCGCGATCACCTCTTCCGCCAACTCGGCTTCCATCGGCGTGCATGCGCCAAAGCTGACGCCATCGCGATTGGCCTTCTCTACCGCGTCCACCACCGAGGGGAAGGCATGGCCCAGAATGAGCGGTCCCCAGGAACCCACGTAGTCCACGTATTCGTTGCCGTCCGCGTCCCACAGGTGCGAGCCCTTGCCGTGGGTCACGTAGGGCGGATCGCCGCCCACGGAGTTAAACGCCCGCACGGGTGAATTGACGCCCCCCGGGATGACCCGGGAAGCACGCTGGTGGAATTGGCGGCTCCGTTCCCTGGTAATGGTTGCGGTGGTCATATCCCTACAATATACCGCCGCGCAGGCACGGCGCGGATGTGATCAAGCGCACAGCGCCGGCTAAGATCCACCACGGAGGCACGGAGACACGGAGAAAAGCTGGTTGAGCGTCAATCGCAAAAACAGACTTGCTACAGGACTCACGAAAACCCACACCTTGAAACACGGAGGAAAGGAGGAAACAGAGGAAGAAGGAGAATTCGGCTCCGAATCGTAGCAATCGCCTCCGCTTCTTCTGCGCTGCCAGAGCTTTGGTTTTCTCCGAGAGGCCCTGCCCGTTCGGCTTTCGCCAGACACCAGCAAGTACTTTCTCCGTGACTCCCGTGTCTCCGTGGTGAGATAGAATGAGAACGTGATCCTGCCGTTCGTCCGCGAAGTCCTGGCGGACGTGGAAAAAGGCCCGGGCTTTCAACAGGCGGCCGCATATCTCAAGCAGCGCAGGGGGGAGTCATCATCCCCTGCGGGGCGCATCCGTCTGTCCGGGCTGGTTTTCTCCGCAAAGGCCCTGCTGGTTCCTTTTCTGCAACGCGTTTCCAGCAAGCCGCTGATCCTCATTACAGCCAACAATCGCGCGGCGGAGAACCTGTTCGCCGTGGTGCACGCTTTTTGCGAATTGAGTGGCGCGTGCAGTCCGCAAGCTGTGGTCAAGCTGCCCGCTTATGACGTGTCTCCGTTTGAAAACATGTCGCCCCACCCGGAGATCCAGGAAGAGCGTGCCACGGCGCTGTGGAAGATCTCCACCGGCGTAGCCAAGATCGTTGTTACTCCCATGGAAGCCACGGCCATGCGGCTGCGCTCGGCGGAACACTACGTGGGCCTGGCGCGGACCATCCGCCGCACCGACCAGGTGGACGTGGACGAACTCACCCAGCACCTGAACACAGTGGGCTATACCGCGGTGGACGTGGTGGAAATGCCGGGCGAGTACGCGGTGCGCGGAGGGCTGATTGATTCGTATCCTCCGGAAGCCGACCGGCCGCTCCGTATGGAGCTGTTTGGCGACGAAGTGGAGTCCATCCGCAAGTTTGATCCCGGCACGCAGCGCTCGGCCGCTGAGGTGGATGAAGTTGTGCTGCTGCCGCTGACGGAAACTCCCGTTCGCGAGGAGTTGCTTACGGAAATTCATGCGCGACTTTCCGGCGCGCGCGTGGAAGGCGCCGCGGAAACCGTACGCGACGCGCTGGCCAGCAGCGGCGTAACCGTCTTTCCCGGCTGGGAGTATTACGCCAACGCCGGCGCTCCGCACACATTGTTTGATCTGTTGCCGGACGCCATGGTCTTTGTGGAAGAACCAACCGCCATCGCCGCCGAACAGGAACACTGGTGGGAAAAGGTTGAGCGCCTGCACGAACAAAGCCTGGTGGGCAAGCTGGCGACGCCGGAAGATATTTTTCTGCCGCCGGAGCAATGGGACGCGTTGATCGCGCAGAAGCCAGGCGGCAGTCTGGAACAGCTGGGCCTGCTGCGCATTGCCCAGGCGGAGAACGAGCTGGGAATCAGTCCGCCCCAGGCGCTGCAAGGCAACCTCATTGAGTTTTCGTCGCGGCCCACGTCGCGTTTCCACGGCTCCGTGCCGGGCATGATTGAAGAAGTGAAAAAGCTCACCGCCGCCGGCCAGCGTGTGCTGTTCGCCGCGCCCAACACCGGCGAGATGGAGCGGCTGGCGGACATCTTCACCGAATATCAAGTGCCGTTCCGCATGGGCACGCGCACGCCCGTTCCCGGCAGTGAAACGTATCTTGACGAGACGGCTTATTTCTCCGGCGACCTGCTTACCACAACCATCGTCCGCGCACCGGTGCCGGATGGCGTGGCGCTGCCCGATGCGCACCTGGTGATCTTTGGCGCGCATGATCTGTTTGACGATTCTGAAATCACGCTGGCGCAGCCCATGCGCAGCAAGTCCAAGATCGCGGCCTTCATGTCCGACTTCCGCGATCTGGCGGTGGGCGACTTTGTGGTCCACGTGGAACACGGTATCGGCATGTATCAGGGACTCAAAGAGCTGCAGCAGGGAGACATCACCGGGGAGTACATGGTGCTGGAATTCGCCGAAGCCGCCAAGCTCTACGTCCCACTGACCCGCCTGGACCTGATCCAGAAATACCGGTCCAGCGAAGGCGTGAAGCCGGCGCTCAGCCGTTTGGGCGGCGCGGCCTGGGCCCGGACCAAGGCGCGCGTGAAAAAGGCCATGAAAGATATGGCCGACGAGCTGCTCAAGCTCTACGCCGCACGCAAAGCGGCGCAGGGCCATGTTTACCCGCCGGACACGCAATGGCAAAAGGAGTTTGAAGACTCGTTTGAGTTCAACGAGACCGACGACCAGCTCACGGCCACCGCGGACATCAAGCGGGACATGGAGTCCGGCCTGCCCATGGACCGGCTGCTGTGCGGCGACGTGGGCTACGGCAAAACCGAAGTTGCCATGCGCGCCGCGTTCAAGGCGGTGCAGGACAACAAGCAAGTCGCGGTGCTGGCGCCCACCACGGTCCTGGCCTTCCAGCATTTGCAAAACTTCAAGCGCCGCTTTGCCGCTTTCCCCATCAGCATTGAGATGATGTCGCGCTTCCGCACGGCCAAGCAATTGAAGGAAATCGCCGAGCGAGTAGAGCAGGGGAAGGTGGACATTGTCATCGGCACGCACCGTAT
>JBGPLR010000210.1:0-6164 GCA_041486545.1 Terriglobia bacterium | reverse complement strand
CGCGCTGCTGCTGCGCTGGCTGAAACCGGCTCCGAGCAGTCCACAGATGACAATGATGAGTGAGATCAATAAGAGCGAAGAACGTGAACCACGAGACATGAATCTTCCTTCAACGTACGAGCTCGAAATTGCCCGGCTGTCGGGATGCTGACGCAAGTATAACACCACTTCGTACCCGGTTTTGCCGGGTTTTTGTCCCCCGAGAGGGCTAATTCCAGCGGTTCCGGGGGCATCGGTACATCCCGGTACTTTCGTACTGTGTTGGATGCCGGTCCGTCCAACCAGGCTGCGCATTTTTTTGCGGCGCGATTGGAAAACTTAATCAAAAACCAAGTCTGCTTCTAACCAATCTTGCGGTATCATGGGGTTTACTCACCATGAATATCGGCTTCCCAGAAATGATCTTGTTGGTAGTCTTGGCGCTCATTCTTTTTGGGCCCAAGAAGCTGCCGGAAATTGCCCGCACCGTGGGCAAGTTTGTTGCGGAATTCAAGAAAGCCAGCAACGAATTTCAGGGCCAGATTCATGAAGAAATCCGCAAGTTGGAGCTGGAAGAGGCTGACCCCACCAAACACATCGGGGAAGAAGTGGCCAAACTCGCCAGCGATGAAGACCTCTCTATCACGGGCGCCTTAAACCGCCTGACCGAGCGCATCAAGAACAACGTCCCGCAGGATTACGATGCCTGATTTAGTCGCTGAGCCGGATGAAAAACAAGTAGAAAAAGAGCAGCGCTCGACCGGGGCCATGAGCTTGTTGCAGCACCTGGAAGAGCTGCGCAAGCGCATCATTTTTTCCGCCGGCTCGGTGGCGGTTTGCTTTGGCGTGGGCTGGTGGCAGTCCGAACGCATCTTCAATGAGATGCGCAAGCCCATCGTGGTCGCCCTTACCAATAACAAGATGGATCCCGCGTTGTTCTTCAAGAACCCAACGGATCCCTTCAACCTGTTTCTGAAGATCGGCCTGATCGCCGGCATCTTCATGGCCTGCCCGGTGATCCTCTATCAGGTGTGGATGTTCATTTCCCCCGGCCTGTACCGTCGTGAAAAGCGGTTCGCTCTGCCGTTCTTGTTTATGTCGGTAGGCCTGTTTGTGACCGGAGGCTTGTTTGGCTTTAAGATCGTGTTCCCTGTGGCCCTGGATTTCCTGATCCAGCAGGGCGCCCACGCCGGCATGAAGTCAGTCATCATGGTGGACGAGTACACCGACCTGTTTCTCACCATCATGCTGGGCCTGGCTCTGATCTTTGAGTTGCCCATCGTCCTGGGCTTTGCCGGCATGATGGGCGTGGTAAGCGCTAAATTCCTCTTTAAGCACATTCGCGGCGCCGTGCTGATTTGCTTCGTCATCGCCGCCATTCTCACCCCCACCACCGACATGATGAACATGACCATCTATGCCGCGCCCATGATCCTTCTGTACATCTTGAGCATCGGCATTGTCTGGCTGGTCCACCCCAGGCAGCGGCGCAAGCGCGCGGAAAAACGCGACGAAAAACAGAAATAGATTAGACTGATACCGGTTTCAAGGAGCGCATGTCGTGAAGGCTTGCCGGTTGTGGTCGTTGCTCGCTCTAAGCTCTCTGATGGCTTTCTTTGCTGGCTGCGACCATGGCCGGACGACTCCCGCGTCTGGTTCAGCGGTTCCGGTCGCCTCGTCGGCGCCAGCCACCCCCGCGGCCGTCCCGACTGAACCGGCCGGTCCCGCCCTGCGCATTGATTCTGTGCGAGCCTGGCAATATGTAAAGGACATCATTGCTTTCGGCCCGCGCTGGGACGGCAGCAAAGGCCAGCAGAAGCTGGGCGAATACCTCCACAGCAAGCTGAAGAACGACCAGGTGGAAGACGACGCTTTCGTCGCCGACACGCCCGCCGGCAAGATTCCGATGCGCAACATTGTTGCCAAGTTTCCCGGCAGCAAAGACGGCATCATCGTTCTGGGCTCGCATATAGACACCAATTACCCCTTGCGCAAAACCAGCTTCGTCGGCGCCAATGACGGTGCTGCAACAACGGCGTTGCTTCTGGCTATCGGCGACCAGCTTCGCGGCAAAAAACTGGAAGGCTACAGCGTGTGGCTGGCGTTTCTGGATGGAGAAGAATCCATCCCGTCAGACCGCCCCGGAGACCTGCGTTGGGACGACAACTACAGTCTGTTCGGCAGCACACACCTGGCTAAGAAATGGCAGCAGGATGAAACCAGCAAGCAGATCAAGGCCTTTATGCTGCTGGACATGATCGGTGACAAGGACCTGGACATCCAGCGCGATACCAATTCCACGCCGTGGTTGGAAGACCTGATTCTGCAAGCCTCGCAGCGGCTGGGCTACCAGTCCTACTTCTTCGCATACGCGAACGCCATCACTGACGATCACATCCCGTTCAAAAAAACCGGCGTCCCGGTGGCCGACATCATCGATCTCAATTACGGCTACAACAACGCCTTCCATCACACCACGGAAGACACCATCGACAAGATCAGTCCAAAAAGTTTGCAGATCACAGGCGACGTGGTGCTGGAGACGATCCGGTTGATCAACGGGCGTTAAGTTGCAGTTCTGGCGTCTTGCCCGGTACCTTCGACAATTAGTCCCATTGCATCTGACATGCTCAGTGAGTAAAGGTGCCGCGTCCCTTACGACGTGTCATCCCGAACCGCGAGGGCGAACTTTAGTGAGCCGGAGCAGCGTGAGGGACCTGCTCCGCGGGTTTACAGGTTGGACAAGTATCGAGTCCCCCTTTTCCTTTTCGCTGGTTTCATTTTTAATCGCCGCATGAGAAAAATCGCGGCAACCGTCTTCGTGTTCGCAACTTCATGCCTCCTTGCGGCGCAAAGCCCCACGGACAAACTGCTGCAAGAAGCCCAAGCAGCGCCCACGCTGGAAAAGAACCTGCGCGTGCTGACCGACGAAATCGGCGGACGCATCCCCGGCACTCCCGCCATGGCGCGGGCCGAACAGTGGGGTGTGGACGCGTTCAAGGCTGCCGGCGGCGAGAACGTGCACTTGGAACCGGCGCGGCTCGCGGCTTCCTGGACGGAAGGCCACACTGAGGTGGACGTGGTCAGCCCCGTGGCATTTCATCTGCGCGCTGTGTCACTTACCTGGACAGCGGCATCCGCCTCGCCGCCTCTCGGCTCTCCCGTGGTGGACGTTGGTTCGGGCTCAGCGCAGGACTTTCAAAAAGCCGGCAATTTGCGCGGCGCTGTCGCCCTGGTGCATTCCCACACGATGAAGACATGGGACGACCTGTTTGAAGAGTATCTGAAGCAGGGCGACCTCATTGCCGCCGCCAAAAAAGCTGGCGCCGCAGCGGTGGCCTTCATCTCCACTCGCGAACAGGACTTGCTCTATCGCCACATCGGCAGCTTTGACGACCACATCAGCAACTTCACCCAATTCATGGTCGCGCGTGAGGATGGCGAACGCATCGCCCGCTTGCTGGCCGCCGGCAAGAAAGTGCGGATGAAGTATTCCATCCCCAATCATGTGGGCGGGCCCATCGTCGCGCACAATGTGGTCGCTGAAATCCGCGGCCGGGAAAAGCCCAATGAGTTCGTGGTCATCGGCGCTCACCTGGATTCCTGGGAACTGGGCACCGGCGCGCTGGACAACGGCTGCAACGCGGCGCTGGTGATAGAAGCTTTGCGGGCCATCAAAGCTTCCGGTCTGCAGCCGCGCCGCACCATCCGCTTCGCGCTGTTTACCGGCGAAGAAGAGATCAATATCGGGTCGTGGGCCTACACGCGCTCCCACCAGAATGAAATGGACAACACCGTGGCCATGCTCACCTGGGACGAAGGCACGGGCAAGACCACCGGCTTCTCCCTGGGCGGCCGCAAAGACCTGGTTGGGCCTATCACGCGCATGCTTGAACCGGTCAAGCAATTCGGCGCCAACACTCTGACCACCGACGCCTTCGTCGGCACTGACAATATGGACTTCCTTCTCGAAGGCGTGCCCAATCTCGTCGCCAACCAGGAAGAAGCCAATTACCTGATCAATTACCATGCCGAGTCAGACACTTATGACAAAGTGGACCTGCCCCAGTTGAGAAAACACATCGCCATCGCCGCGCATCTCACCTTCGCGATCGCCGACAGCCCGGAGCGCCTGGGAGCGCGCCAGAGCCGTGCGGAGATTGAAGCGCTGATCGTTGAAACGCATCTCGACGACCAGATGAAAGGCTTTGGTCTTTGGGACACCTGGGTGGCCGGCAAGCGAGGCCGCACTAAATAGCGGACTGGCGCGCATCCCGGGGTAAAGGGTGGAGCCGGCCTGAGTGTCTCCGTGCCTCCGTGGTGAGCGAGTCCGGCGCCCGGTCCGTATTCATCTAAGTGAATCGGCGGTAAGATTTTTCTGACTGGTTCTCCATGCACATTGGCTTTTGGATCATCTTTAACTCGGCGATCATCCTCCTGCTGTTTCTTGACCTGGCGGTCTTGAACCGCGGAGGCCGGGTCATGTCATTCAAGGTGGCGTTGCTCAACAGCGCCTTCTGGATTGGTATTGCCGTCGCTTTTGCCGCGTTCATCTACTTGGCGCCTTTATCTGTTCAGCAATTCATGCATCAGGAAATGGGCCCCTCTAAGGCCGTGGAGTTTGTCACCGGCTATCTGGTGGAAGAAGCCCTCAGCGTAGACAATCTGTTTGTTTTCTTGCTGTTGTTCGCATACTTCAAAGTTCCGCCTGAACAAGAGAAGACGGTGCTTTTCTGGGGCATCATCGGCGCGCTGATCATGCGCGGAATATTTATCGTGGCCGGCGTGGCGCTGGTGCATCGCTTCCACGTGATCCTGTATGCCTTTGGCGCGTTCCTGGTGTACAGCGGATTCAAGCTGCTGGGCGAAGGCGAAGAAGAAGCCGTTGATCCTTCGCGCAACGTGGTGCTGCGTCTGGCGCGCAAGTTCCTGCCGGTGAGCGACGCCTACGACGGGAAGAAATTTTTTGTCCGCAAGGGAGGGAAGAGTTTTGCCACGCCCCTGTTCATCGTCCTGCTGGTCGTCGAAACCACGGACGTCCTCTTCGCCACCGACTCCATCCCCGCTATCCTGGCCATCAGCCGCGACTCATTCATCGTCTATACGTCGAACGTCTTCGCCATCCTGGGGCTGCGCTCGCTGTTCTTCGCACTCTCCGGGCTGATGAAGCTCTTCCACTACCTGAATTACGGCCTGGCGGTGGTGCTGATGTTTATCGGGGCCAAGATGCTGGTGGACGCCATCTACCACATTCCCACGTGGGCGGCGCTGTGCGTCATCGCCGGCGTGCTGGCCGTGTCAGTGCTGGCTTCTGTGCTGTTTCCTAAGAAGGCACAACCCTAGGGCAAATTGTTGCTGCTTCATCCATAAGGATGATGCGAACCTAATTCGGCAGCTCGCTTGGCGTGAATGACATCAGGATCGCCACCTGCGCCGGCGTCAAACAGTCTGACTTGCGATAGTGCGGTTGCGGGCGCTTCTTGGCGACGTGAGGCTGATTATCGGAAACCAGATTCAGCTCGCTCAGTCCCCAATAGCGGGTCTGGGCTGCGGTGGTGCGCTTCTGGTTCAGGTAGCCGTCTTCGGTGGACGCGCTCAGGGAAAGCGCCTTTTCGTAGGCGTCTTCTGGCGAATCGGCGAAAATGACCCGGGTGGCCCGGTGGACCACGTTCAGCGGATTTCCTTCGATGATTTCCTCAGTCAGTTCAGCAATATACCAGCGCGCCGAGGGGAGGTCGGCCATAATGGGTTCCTTTTCAATGGGTTACCAGGAACTCAGCCAAACTCTCAGGCCAAGGAATTCACCTGGGCAATGGTCATTAGCGACCTGGCGTCCCTAAATCTTATGGGAATGCCCGTACTCCTATATAGGATGCGCCAGGACGCCGAAAAATAGGCCTTGGACAGAGTATTTTTCGCAGAATGCAGGGTGTAAATTAATCTTTCTAATTTAAAGAAGCCGGGCGGCTGAAGAAAGTATGCCAAGCACGGTTGCCGTGCAGGCGACCAAAACGCAAGAATTGATCCACTGGAAGGGGCCTCTGCCGCCGACGGAGGCAAGCTGCCAGACGAGAAAATGAGGGGCTACCGGCGAAGGAGGTTCCTGCGGTCAGGGACAAGAGGCCGTTTACGAGGCTACCAGGCGGACAGGGGTGTCCCGCGGCCAGGAGGGGCATTACTGTTGT
>JBGPLR010000209.1:0-6167 GCA_041486545.1 Terriglobia bacterium | reverse complement strand
GTGCCCGTCGTGCGGCACACCCATCGCTTTCTACGACAACATACCGGTGTTGAGCTGGCTGATTTTGAAAGGGAAGTGCCGTAACTGCGGCGGCGCTATTTCGCCGCGTTATGTTTTTGTGGAGTTGCTGACCGGCGTTTTCTTCCTCATCAGTTACCTTGCGGCCGGTGCGTCGCCGGAAGCGCTTAAGTTCTGCGTGCTGTCCTTCCTGCTGCTCGGCCTGGTGTTTACTGACGCTGAGACCAAGCTGCTGCCTGACCTGCTGACCAAGCCGGGCATCGTGCTGGGTCTGCTGTTCAGCGTGTTTGTTTCGGTGGAAGGTCCCGCCGGCTACTTTCTTCACGGCATCAATCCGCGCTGGCTCTGGCTGGCGAACTCGCTGGGCGGAGCGATTCTGGGCGCCGCGTTCATCCTGGGCATTGCGCTGGCCTATGAAGCGGTGCGCGGCGTGGAAGGCATGGGCCGCGGTGACGTGAAGCTCATGGCACTGATCGGCGCGTTCCTGGGCGTGAAACTCACGCTGGTGGTGCTGCTGCTGGGATCGCTGATCGGCAGCGCGTTCGGAATCCTGCTGATCTTTTGGGTATGGAACAAACGGCTGGCCCGTCGAAGAAGAAGGGTCCCGTCTGAGCCCGCAGGTTCGGCCCGCAGGCGTGCCTGGCGGTCGGCGATTCTGATCTACCGCAACTTTGAGATCCCGTTCGGCGTATTCCTGGGCGCTGCTGCCTTGTTCGCTGCGTTTTGGGGGACTGCGGTAGTGCGCTGGTACGCGGGCTTCTACCGGTGATCGGTTACTTCAGGACAGTGTGCCGTTTACCCTATCGTTTCCCGGGATGGAATCAGCACGGTTCCCCGTCGAGATCAGAAGTAAAATAGAGGCAGCAATTCCCGATTGAGGCCATTGGCAATGAAAAAGGTATTTCCGTTCCTGCTGGCGGTGGTTCTTGCGGTCCCAGCGGTGGCGCAGCAGACGCTAGGCGATGTGGCGCGCCAGAATCGCGCTAAAAAGAAGGCGACGGCGACCGTCAAGCTGGACGATGACAACATGGCGCGGACGTCGAGTGCCGCAACGTCAGACGAAGACGCCAAGAAGGCCGCCCTCCAGCCCGCCGACAAAGACCAGGCCAAGAAAGCGGCGGACGAAGCCGCCAAGCAAAAGACCGACGAATGGAAAAGCAAGCTGGACACGCAGAGACAACAGATTGCCGGCATGCAGCGGGAACTGGACTTGCTGCAGCGGGAGCAGCGCTTGAGAGCGGCCGCTTACTATGCCGACGCCGGCACCCGGCTGCGCGATTCCGGCAAGTTTGCCGAAGACGCCAAAAAGGAACAGGACGATATTGACTCCAAGAAGCAGGCACTGGACGCCGCCCAGCAGAAACTAGCCGACACAGAAGAACAAGCGCGGAAGGCGGGCATCGCCGCAGAGAAGACGGAAAATCCAGCTACGCCAGCTAATCCAGGCATGCCCAAATGAGCTCACGCGGCAAGCTGAGGCGCGGACCGGATGCGCGCGCAGGCATGCCCTTTGGACACCACGCGCCGCGAGCGTCCAAGGACTAGAATGATGGCATTCGACGTCACCCGAACATGACCACGCCAAACATGACCACGCAAAAAAAAATTAGAGCGCTTGTTCCCATTATTCTGGCGCTGGCGTTTGCCGGCTGCGACAGCACGCCAACCGCTCCACCGCCGAAGAAGACCAATCAATTTGAGACCGGCCGTTTTGCCCTGCAGAAGATGATCCCGGCGGCGCGTTTGTGGTCAGAGGATGCCGCGCCGATTCACCTGGAGTCCACCACTTCTGCTGACAGCAACGGCCATGATGGCAAAGCCATGTTCTGGCGCGCCAGCTTTGGTTCGCGCGGACGCCTGAAGACCGAACCCTTCAGCTGGTCAGGCAGTGCTGATGCCCCGCGCAAGGTAGACCACGGCGTGGAGGACGCGTACAACCCCAGCAACCGCTCTGCCCAAACCTGGGACTTGAACTTCCTGAAAACCGACACCGACAAAGCCTTTGAAGTGGGCCAGGAACACGGCGGCAAAGAGCTGATGGCCAAAGATCCCAAACAGCCCGTGATGTACATGCTGGACTGGGATTCACAAACCGGCCAGCTTCGCTGGCATGTGATCTACGGCGCCGTCCCTTCCAGCGCCAAGTTGACGGTGATCGTGGACGCCAGCAGCGGCGTGTACCTTCGCAAAGAGTAAAGCACGGCACCAGGCCGGATCACTGCGTGCCGTCAGTTTCCTAGATTCATCCCGGCTATTGGCGAAGAGGCGCAGCCTGTCCGCGCGGACCGGCGGCCGGCCAGTCCGCCGGTTTTTCAATAACGGTGACAATGCCAAGGGTCCCCTGAACGGCTGACGCCTCAGCAGTAACTTCGATCTCTACTCTTGTTTCTGCGATGGCCAGCTTGAGTTTGACCTGAAGGGCCTGTTGTTCGCGAATGACCACGGGGCTGGTGAAAGTCCGGAATCCGTGGGCGGTTATCGTGAGCCTATAGTCACCGGGCGGGAGGTTCGTAACACTCAACTCCCCGGAACCGCTAGTCGTGCCGGTAAACCGATTCTTGCCGGACTTGTCCACAACCTCGATTTTCGCGTTGGGAATAACCGCTCCTTGCGGGTCCATGATCTGGAGCCAGATTCCCGGCTGCTTTTGTGCGGAGGTGGACTGCAGGGAACAGACTTGCGTTTTGGTTTTGGCGAACGCAGGGCTCACGCTCATCAGCGCTGACAAAATTGCTGCTGCCACGCGCGCGACGCGCCGCGCGGCTGCACGCAAACCGCGAGGACAATCCTGGGTAATCATGGTGCCGTCAGCGCGGCGGTAGAACCTGGCGCAGAGCCGCCGCTGATCTCTCTGACTGGCGGCGACCAGCTCCTGAACTTCGCGCGTGGTCATGGCCGACAAGTTGTAAACGTTAAGGTTGCATTCGGCGCAATGGCGGATGCGCTCACTGCCGGCCATCTTTTCCCATTTTGCGGGACAGGGGGATGCTACGCGAAGCTGGCTGAGACCGATTTCCGGGGACAAGCTCGCCGCTGGACGTCGCGGGAAAAAAGGAAAGTTCATCAGGCAAATTACCCCCTTCACTAGAACGCGCCGGAGGCAAGAACCTGCAGGTCATTTCCCCAGGATGTAATTGATGTCGTTGATGCCTTTCTTGGCGTCCGAGGCAAACGGGCCGTTGGGCTGCAGCTCAAGATATTTCTGGAAGAAATTGCGGGCCGGCCCCAGACGCTGCATGCCGCGCAAGCTCTGGGCCAGGCGGAAATAGATCAAGGGATTTTCCGGCGTGAGGCGCATGGCGTCTTCAAACTGCTCGCGCGCGTCGTCATACTTGTTGGCGGCCAGAAGAGACTCTCCGATTTCGATCTTCTTGGCGGCGTCTTTGCCCTGGTCAGAGTTGGCGACCGAGGGGTCCACGCGAGGCGCCAGCCGCTTGAGGGCTTCCTGCGCGTCTTTGGACTGCGGCCCGCTGGGCAGAATCTCCAGATACTTCTTGTAGTTCTTGAAGGCCTGCGAGGGCAAGTCGAGCTTTTCCTGGGTCACGGCCAGGCCGTAGGTGGCTTCAGCGTCGCCCGGCTTGTACTGCAGCGCGTCGTGGAAGCGGTCCAGCGCGGCGCGATAGTTCTTCTGCTTCTGATAGTAGTTGCCGACTTCAATGTCCTTCATGGCGCGATGCGGGTCAAAGAGCTGCGAACTGGGATCATTCGCCGCGCTGTCCCGGTCGCGTGACGGCGGGCGGGTGTTCAGGTCAATTTGCGAATCCTTGCTGGAACTCTCGCCCGGCTCTTCATCGTCCATGGGCGGCGGAGTGGGCTGGGCTTGGGGTTGGGACTGCGCTGGGGGCTGTGTTCCGCGCGGCTGCTTGGTCTTGGCTGGAGCAGCACCCTCGCGCGGCTGGATATGCGGCTGGTTGTCCTGGCTTTCTTGCGCTCCGGCAGGCTGCAAAAACCCAATCATCATGACGGCAAGGAAGATGGTAAGAATTCGAATAACGGCCATAGTCCTATTTTATGGCAAAAATGAAAGGCCGCTAGAAATCTAGCGGCCTTTTAGTCTGCGCAAGTTGTCCGGGGGAGGAGAGACTTACCTGCCCGGGTTAGGGGCAGTAGTTTGCGCAGAAGCTGGTGATTCTTGCGTGCTGTTGGTCATCAAACGAACGTCTACGCGGCGGTTCTGCGCGCGTCCTTCTGACGTTGTGTTTTCGGCGGTGAAATGGTCCTTGCCCAGGCCGACGATGAAGATCTTGTGGGCCGGAACGCTCTTGTTGGACAAGTATTGGACCACGGCGTCAGCGCGACGCTCGCTCAGCTTGTAGTTGTAAGCCGCGCCACCGACGGAGTCCGTGTCGCCTTCCACCACCACCAGATAGCCTTTGGTGTTGGGAATCTCCGCCACCAATTGGTCGAGGGCGGACTTGGCTTTTTCCGTCAGGTCAGCCTTATTGAAGGCAAAATGCACGCTGGTTTCCAGCACTGGACGGTAATTATCCAGGTTGGCCACCTGGGTTGCCAGGGAGTCCACGCGGGAATTAGCCTGGGTCGCCAAAGTTTGGGCCTGGTCGGCTCGATTGCGGGCATCCACGGCCTTCACGTCCGCCTCTGACGCCTTCGCGTTCACGCCCTGGATACCCTGCTGCGAACGGGCATCAACGTCGCGGACGTCGCGATTGTTCTTGGCCGTCAGCTCGTCCAGCTGATTGGTTTTATCGATAATCGGCTGGCTCTGCTGCCGAACGTAATTCTTGGTGGAACAGCCGGCGCTCAACACCAGGCCTGTACCTGCCAACAGCACCAAAAGACTTGATTTCAAATTCATGGGTGGAAGCTCCTTAAAAGCCCACTCGGCGCACGTCGCCGGCGAATAAAATTGTACGCAACTAAGTAAAGCAACTGAGATGCCATTAGGTACGTCTACAGCCCATCCGCCTAAGTAGTTAAGATACAGCAACTTGGAGAGACCGAGGTTTGGCCGGCCCTAGGTCCGCCCAGGCCCAACCAGGGAAATTTTACCCACCCCGAAGGGGCAATTGCCAAAAGACCAAGATTGCCAAAACTGCCAAGATTGCCAAAAGTGACAATTGCCGAAGAATTCTGGGCGCCGCCTTTACTCTTAGGCAATGCGAAAAAAGTAGCTCAAGTCAGCGTGTTTCATCCTGACAATCTTGGCAATTTTGGCAATCTTCGCTCTTCTCCGCGCCTCCGCGCCTCCGCGGTGCGATAAGCTTTTCTCTAGTCTGTCCATGGATCAGCTCGAAAAAATCCGGACCATCCCCACTCAGCCCGGCGTGTATCTCTACAAGAACGCTGAGGGCGAAGTCATCTATGTGGGCAAGGCCAAGAACCTGCGCTCGCGCGTCCGGTCGTATTTTGCCGAGGGCGTGGGCGAAGCCAACGCCAAGACCGGATCGCTCCTGCGCGAAGCCGTGGACGTGGACTACATCGTCGTGGCCAACAATAAGGAAGCGCTGGCGCTGGAAAACAATCTCATCAAGCAGAAGAAGCCGCGCTTCAACATCCTTCTTCGCGACGACAAGACCTATCCTTACATCAAGCTCACTCTGGCTGAGCGCTATCCTCGCGTGTACGTCACGCGCCGCCTGAGGAAAGACGGCAGCGAATATTACGGCCCGTATTTTCCCGGCAATCTGGCGTACCGCATTGTTGATCTTATCCATCGGCATTTTCTAGTGCCGTCGTGCAAGGTGGACCTCACGCGTTATCATCCGCGGCCGTGTTTGCAGTACTACATCAAGCGCTGCCTGGGACCGTGCGTGAAAGACCTGACCACGCCCGAGCTGTACACGGAAGCCGTGCGCGACGTAAAGCTGCTGCTCGAAGGCCGCCAGACCGATCTTTCCCGCGGGCTGCGCACCCGCATGGACCGCGCCGCCCAAGACCAGGAGTATGAGCGGGCCGCTCGGTATCGCGATTTGATCTCCACCGTGGAGCAGCTTCAGGAAAAGCAGCGTATGGCCGCCGCTGAGGGCGACGATCAGGACGTCTTTGGCTACCACTTTGAAAACCATATGCTGGCCGTGAATGTGTTCCATCTGCGCGGCGGAAAGATTCTCGATCGCCGTGAATTCTTCTGGGAAGATTTGCCGGAACTGGCCGTGCCCGATGCAACCGTTTCGGATGACGATCTAGTT
>JBGPLR010000208.1:0-6170 GCA_041486545.1 Terriglobia bacterium | reverse complement strand
GCCACGGGCGCCGACTTTGCGCTGCATGGCTTCACGGGCAATGGCCGCCAGCGAGCCATCCGAGAAGCGCAGCTTCACATTCTCAAACTCAAACATGCGCTGGTACTGCTTGACGATGGCGTTGCGCGGACGGGTAAGAATCTCGATGAGCGCGGCTTCGTCCAGGTCGTTGAGAATGCCCACCACTGGCAGACGTCCGACAAACTCCGGGATCAGGCCGAAGCGGACCAGGTCCTGGGGCTCGGCTTTCTGCAGAAGCTCGGTGTCCCGCTTGCTGGCTTCCGTGAATTCTTTTTCCTTCTGCTCGTTGGTGCGGAATCCCATGGATTTCTTGCCGATGCGCCGGGCCACGATCTTTTCCAGGCCCACAAACGCGCCGCCGCATAAGAACAGGATGTTCGTGGTATCCACCGGCGTGAACTCCTGGTGCGGATGCTTGCGCCCGCCCTGCGGAGGCACGTTGGCGATGGTCCCTTCCAGAATCTTCAGCAACGCCTGCTGCACGCCCTCGCCGCTTACGTCGCGGGTAATGGAGGGGTTCTCGTCCTTGCGGCCGATCTTGTCAATTTCATCAATGTAGATGATGCCGGTCTGCGCGCGGCCCACGTCGCCGTCGGCGGCCTGCAACAGCTTGAGCACGATGTTTTCCACGTCCTCGCCCACGTAGCCGGCCTCAGTGAGGGTGGTTGCGTCCACAATGGCGAACGGCACGTCCAGCATGCGAGCCAAGGTTTGCGCCAGCAGCGTCTTGCCGGTGCCGGTGGGTCCAATCAGCAGAATGTTGGATTTTGTCAGCTCGACTTCGCTGCCCTTGGTGCGGTTCATATGGATCCGCTTGTAATGGTTGTAAACGGCAACGGAGAGCTTCTTCTTGGTTTGGTCCTGGCCGATCACGTATTCGTCCAGGAAGGTCTTCACCTCCTGCGGCTTGGGCAGGTGGTTGGGAGCGGCCGCCGCGTGCGATTCGGTGCGGTCATCTTCCAGAATGGAGTTGCAGACGGCCACGCACTCATCGCAAATGTACGCGCGGGGGTAATCGCTGGGGGAAGAAATCAGTTTGGCGACGGCATCCTGCGACTTGTGGCAGAACGAGCAACGAAGGGTTTCTTCCGGCGATCTAGGCTTCACGACTAACTCCTCGATTTAGGGCAGGCTTTGGATTGCTGGCCAGCGGCCCGCCTCAACTCCGGTACTCTATTTATGCTTGTAAATGATATCGTCAATAATGCCATATTCTTTGCCCTGCTGCGCACTCATTATGAAGTCCCGTTCCACGTCTTTTTCCACCTTTTCCAGCTTCTGACCACTGTGTTTGGAGATCAGGTGGTTGGTGATTTCCCGCATCCTCAAGATTTCACGGGCATGTATGTCAATATCCGTGGCCTGGCCGCTCAAGCCCGACATGAGGGGCTGATGGATCAGGATTCGAGACGTAGGTAAGGCGAAACGCTTACCCGCCGCCCCGGCGCAAAGCAACAGCGCCGCCATACTGGCCGCCTGGCCACAACAAATCGTCATCACGTCCGGACGCACAAATTGCATAGTGTCATAAATTGCCATCCCGGCGGTGATCGAACCTCCAGGAGAATTTATATACAGTTGGATGTCTTTTTCGGGGTCTTCTGCTTCGAGAAACAATAGCTGGGCGATCGTCAGGTTGGCAATGGTGTCATCAATAGGGGTGCCGATGAAGATAATATTGTCACGCAACAGCCGGGAATAGATGTCGTAAGCGCGCTCCCCGCGGCTTGTTTGCTCCACCACCATGGGTACAAGTGCCATTTTGCTCGTTCCTCCGTGACAAAATTCCGATTACTCTTCCGGCCGGTAATACAGAAAGTTTAACGCTTTTTCGCCGCGCATGCGGGCGCGTATGCGCTCCAGGCCGTTGTCCTGGGACAGCTGCTTCTTCACTTCTTCCGGCGACTGATTGGTCTGCTGGGCCAGGGTCATTATTTCCTGGTCCAACTCCGGGTCGCTTACCTGAATGTCTTCGGCGTCAGCGATTCGATGCAGCAAAATGCCTGACTTGACCTCTTTGGTCGCGGCGTCGCGCTGTGCGGCGCGCAGGCGGGGAAAATCCAGGCGCTTCATGTCTTCCGTGCGCATGCCCTGGGCGGCCAAGGCGCGCAGCCCGCGCTCCAGACGCAGATCAATATGGTGCTCCACCATGGATTGCGGAACCGGAAACGCGTGTTTTTCGATGAGGGCCTCAATCAACTTTTCCTTGGCCGCATGTTCCGCCTCATGAAAGAGCTGGTGCTCCATGTTCTCCCTCATGCGCTGCTTCAGTTCGTCCAGGCCTTGTATTTCCTGGCTGAGTTGCTTGGCGAAGTCGTCATTCAGTTCCGGCGTGGTCTTCTTCTTGATGGCGTTGAGCTTCACGTGATAGCTGAACGTTTTTCCCGCCAGGCGCGGATCGTGGAATTCCGCGGGGTAAACCACGTCAAAGCTGCGTTCTTCGCCGGCCTTCATGCCGCGAAGGTTTTCAGAAAACTCAGGGATGGTATTGGCCCCGCCAATTTCCACCAGGACTTCATCCATCTTTACCGGCTTGGCTGCTTCGCCTTCGGGGGCCGCTGCTGGTTCATTTTTTGGCGTGGCCTGGAATGATACTTGGGCAAAGTCGCCGTCGGCAGCGGGGCGCTCGTCGCTGATGGCGTCATAGCTCGCCTGGTTCTCGCGCAATTTCTGCAGTTCGGCATCCACCTCTTCGTCGGTAACTTTCACCTCCGGCTTTTCCACGGGAATGCTTTTGTACTCGCCCAGGTCAAATTCGGGCATCACGTCAAAGCGCGCCGTGAAGCGGACGGGCTCACCCGGCTTGGCCTCCAGCTTGGTGATTGCCGGGGCCGAGATCGGCTGCATACCGTTGGACATGACGGCCACGCGGAAATATTGCGGGACCAGCCTTTCCAACAGCTCTTCCTGTATTTTGTCGGCAAAGCGGTTTTTCACCACGCTGCCCGGGACCTTGCCCTGGCGAAACCCGGGCACGCGGGCCTGTCTGGTGTACGTCTTTACCAGGCTGTCCCGCTGTTCTTCCACTTCTTCCGCGGGAATCTCTATGGTGATCTCGCGACGGCAGGCAGCATAGATGTCTTCGGCGGCTTCCTGAGCGTCGCCTTCCGCCGGGCTGGACGGAGGGGCACCGGGCGTCGCCGGAGATTCTGGCTCTTCGGCCAGCTTGTTTTCAGCGTTCATGTTGTCCAAGTGTTTTTCCTTCAATCGTCTAGTGGGGGACGGCAAAATCGGGACTTTACGGCCACAACCTTCCAAACTCCCAGTGTAAGAGAGTTTTCTGTTGCGGGTCAAACCGAGGCGGGCTTCCGGCCGGTTACTATCGTGTTCAAAAGGCCCCGAAAGATAGACATTCTTCAGGACTTAATGGCATCCATACCCTTCGAATTGCGCCGGAATCAGCACTTTTTTACTTGCTTTCGTTCCGCTTCCGGACAATACTTTGTTTAATCGCAAGACAAGAGACGACGGATAAAATGAGACTAGCAATCCTTTCCATTTCGACGGATAGGGTGTTGACACCCATCCGCAACGCGGTGTTGGCCCACGCCGGCTATGGCGTTATTCCCGCAAGCAATACCGAATCAGCCTTGAAGATCCTCCGTGCCCGGCATGTATGTGCTGTGATTGTTGGCAACTCCATTCCGGCCAGCGAGCGGCGCGCCCTCTGCTCAGAAGCGCAGAGCCGCGGCATACCGTCTGTGGTCCTGGATCCCGACGAGCAGGTGGGCGACGACAAGTCTGAGTTGCACATCAACCCGCTCGAAGGCCCTGAAGTGTTCCTGGACGCCCTGGCCAGCATCGTGCAAAGAGACCACGTGGAGTGCAGCGCAGCCCAAGCATAGGCTGGGATACCGGCGCTCCGCACCGGCCAGGTTGTACACTTGGGCTGAAATGCGCCGTAGCCTGCCCCTGCTCAACCTTACTCAACTGAATCAGGAAATCACTGCCTGTACCCGCTGCCCGCGGCTGGTGGAGTATTGCCAGAAAATAGGGCGCGAAAAACGCCGCGCCTACCGCGAGTGGGATTACTGGGCCAAACCGGTCCCAGGTTTCGGAGACCCGCACGCCCGCATGCTGATCCTGGGGCTGGCGCCGGGAGCGCACGGGTCCAACCGCACCGGGCGGCCGTTCACCGGCGACGGCTCCGGTCACTTTCTCTATCGCGTGCTGCATAACGCCGGGTTCGCTTCACAACCCACCTCTTTGCAGCGTGACGACGGGATGCAGCTCCACGATGCCTACATCACGGCGGCCGTCCATTGCGCGCCGCCGGCCAACAAACCCAGCCCGGAGGAAATTGCAAACTGCTCGCGCCATCTTGACCGCGAGATCGCGGCGCTGAAGGGCCTGAGGCTGATGGTGGTTCTGGGCAAGATCGCCTTTGACGCTTACTTGAACCATCTGAAGCGCCACGGCCTGCTCAAGATCAAAGCAGAGTTTGTCTTCGCCCACGGCGCGCACTACTCGATGCCCGACGGCAAAATTCTGCTGTGCGCGTTCCACCCGTCGCTACAGAACACCAACACCGGCAAGCTGACGGAAAAGATGCTGCTGGATGTATTCAAGAAGGCAAAGAAGCTGATCAGTGCGGCCAAGACTGAATGACGGAAACTCTTCAACGGGAACTCAGGCGCGAATCCTTGACGCCCGTCCACGCTTCTTGCCCGCGAAGTAAGCACACTCTGCACTCACTGGACATTTGTCGCACTTGGGGTTAGTGCGCTTGCACAACTCCTGGCCATGCCGCTTCAATAATAAAAATGCCCGCGTGCGAGCGCTGAACTTCTCCGGAACCTCCGCTGCGATTGCCTCTTGCGCTTCACGGTACGTGACGCCGTAGTTTTCGTGCTCCATACCGCTGCGTATGCGGACCAGCACATGCGGACAATTAGACGGGACCGCGGCCACCGGCGCGATTTCCCCGAAGAGCAATATGCGGTCCGCGCCGGGATCAGCGATGTTAGGAAACTTCTTCAGCGTCTTGCGCACTTCCGCAATGGGACCCACCAGTCCCGAACGCAAATCACCGCCGAACTCATCTTTGATTCGTGCAGCGATTTCTTTGAGCCGCATAGCGCGCAATTCGGGAACCATGCCGCCGGGCTTCAGTGCGTGGGCAAGGGCCGCGGGCGTGGCCGCCAGCATCTTCTCAGGATCCGTGCCGACTTCTTTATTCAGCGCCTCCCAGCCTTTGGCGCACGCGGCGTCGCTGGCTGGATAGCCGCAGTGCCACCACACGATGAACAGATATGGATCAGTCGGACAGGCGAGTTTCTGGCGTCCGTAGTGGGCCTCCAGTTGGTCGAGGAGCGTCGGAACGGTGAATTCTATTTTGTTCATGCCGGACAAAACTTCTGGGTCGCAATCTACTTGGCGGCCACCAGCGTCTTGGCCTTTACCAGCTCCGGGCGATCCGAATCAATCCCCTGGCAGTTCTTCAGCAGCTGTGCGTAATAGCCAGACGCTTTGTCCTTCTGGTTCAGCTTTTCTGCAGCTTGCGCTGCGCCGGAAAGCTCGTTGAAGCGGTTGGGATCGGTCTGGAGAGCAACTTCATATTCGGCCAGGGCTTCTTTTGGATGATTGGTCTCGAGCAACATGTCGGCCAGCATCTCGCGCGCGGGGATTTCAACTTCCGCTTTGCCGACTTTGTCCTGCCGGTCAGCGACGGCGCGCAGGAGGCGCATGGCTTCGTCGGTCTTGCCTTCGGCGTAAGCAACCCACGCCTGAACTTCTTCTCGCTCGTTCTTCAAGTTGTCCAGGATGTACGGCCGCGGACCTTTTCTGGCTTCTTCCGTGAGAGCAAGATAGGTTTTCTGCGCGTCTTGAGCTGCGGCCGCGTCATGCAGATGTCCGGCAGCTACTGCGTGGGCCCAAAACGTTACCAGCTGGACGTTCGGCTTGGCAGTGGACAGTGTGGGCAAGGCCAGCGCTTCTTTCCACTGTTTGCGTTCTATCGCGTACAGAGCGGCGAAGCTGGTCAGCATGTCATCGTAATAATCCTGGTAGTCGGACTCGACGTCCGCGCGATTGTACTTGGCCATCATGTCGTACATGCGCTTGGCGTTGGCGTCGTCGCCGATCTGCAGGTAGGCGTACTGCAGGAAGTCCATGGAGTGCATGCGATGGTGCATGGTGTGCAGCTTCAT
>JBGPLR010000207.1:0-6177 GCA_041486545.1 Terriglobia bacterium | reverse complement strand
CGGCTACTGATGACCGGAGAGGCCATCGCCGATATCCTGGAGAGCCCGGTGTTTGGCAAAGGGACCGCCAGCTTTCAATTGACGTTTGACTATTCCGACATCGGCTATGGCGACCTGGGTGTGGCCGGCTCCATACCCAACACCGAGATCAGGATTCTGCACGATACCGGCGCCATCGGTCTGGCGGTATTCTTATGGTTTATCGTTTTGGTGACGCTGCGTGCTGGCAAGCTCGCATGGCGCAGCGCGAATCCGGAACTGATCGGCCTGTTGCTCTCCGGCGTGGTTTACACCATTGCTTTCCAGGCCACCGACGCCAGCATTTTGGCTTTTCCCTGGATTCACATTGGCTTAGTCGCGTCGTACCTGGCCATGCAAACCAAGGCGGGTGAAAAGCCGGCCTTGCTTAGTGGCGAGAGCGCACGCGAATTATCATAGCAGCGCAGCCAGACCAGGTCCTGGATTGCAAACAAGGATTGCAAACAAGAGACGGCGGGGGCAAAGCAAAAGAGGCTGATGACGAAACCGGCAAATCCCGAACCGCGTAAGCTGCGCATCGCCATCTGCGGCGGGCGGGGCATCCCCTCGTCCTACAGCGGGTTTGAGACGTTCTTTCTGGAGCTGGCTCCGCGGCTGGCGGCGCGCGGTCACGAAGTCATCGTGTATTGCCGCAAGTCGCTGTTTCCTGAACGGCCTCCCACCTACCAGGGCGTGCGGCTGATCTACCTGCCCAGCATTGAGACCAAGAACCTGGGTACCTTTACGCATACTCTGGCCTGCATGATGGACGTGCTGCGCCGCGACGTGGACGCCCTGCTGGTCACCAACGTGGCCAACGCTTTCCACTGCATCATCCCTCGCGTTTTCGGCAAGCGATGCGCGCTGTGCGTGGACGGAATCGAATGGAAGAGAGGCAAATGGGGCGCGGTGGGGAAAGCCTACTTCTATATGAACGCCTGGATGTGCGGGAAAATCCTGCCCAAGGGCATCATCACTGACGCGTACGCCATGCGCGATCTTTATCTCGACAAATTCAACACGCCCTCAGCTTGCATCGCCTACGGCACCAACCTGGGCGTTTCCACTGACCCTGAAGTCGTCCGCCAATACGGTTTGGAGCCCGGCGGCTACTATCTGGTCCTGGGCCGGCTGGTGCCGGAAAACAGCGCGGACCTGGTGGTGGAAGGCTTTAACCAGGCGGACACCAAACGCGTGCTGGCGATTGTGGGCGACGCCAACTACAAGAGCAGCTTTGTCTCCGCCTTGGAGTCTCGCGCCGGAAACCGCGTGCAGTTTCTCGGCCGCGTGGACAACCCGGCCCACGTCAAGGAACTGTATTGCAACTCTTACGCCTACATCCACGGGCACACCGTGGGCGGGACCAATCCGGCGCTGCTCCACGGTTTGGGATACGGCACTTGCGTGCTGGCGCGTGCGAATCCGTTCAATGAAGAAGTGCTGGCCGGTCACGGGATTCTGTTCAACGACGCCGCTGATCTGGCGGAGAAGATCGGATTCATTGAGAAAAATCCCGCGGCGGCCACCGACTACCGGCGTCGCGCGCCAGAGCGCGTCCGCCAGGCCTATCTCTGGGAACATATCGCCGACCAATACGAGGAATTCTTTTTCCAGTTGGCTGACGGGCAAGACCCCACGCGCGTCCACTCCAGCGTGCGCCAGGTTGCGCGCCAGTTGAGCGAAGAAGTGCCGCAAACCGGGGGTGCCGTGCGATGAAGGTGGCAGTCCTGGGCGCCAACGGCCAACTGGGGCAGGACGTTACCGCAGCATATATTGCTGCGGGCGATGAAGTCTTTGCACTCACCCACCAGCATTTGATGATTGAATCGCTGGAGTCGGTGAAGCAGGCGCTTGACGCCGTCCGGCCTGAAGTCGTGGTGAACACCGCGGCCTTTCACCATGTGGAGCGATGTGAAACCGAGACCGAGCGGGCATTCACGGTGAACGCCCTGGGCGCGCGCAACGTGGCGCTGGCCAGCGCGGCGTTGGGAAGCAAGCTGGTCCAGATCAGCACCGATTACGTATTTGACGGCGCCAAAGGTGCTCCGTACGTGGAAGCAGACCTACCGCGGCCGCTGAATGTTTATGCCAACAGCAAACTCTCCGGCGAATACTTTGTGCGCGGCGCCAATCCCCGGCACTTTGTCATGCGTGTTTCCGCCATCTACGGCCTGCATCCCTGCCGGGCCAAAGGCGGTTTGAATTTTGTTGACACCATGCTGAAGCTGGCCCGGGAACGCGACCGCCTTCGCGTGGTGAATGACGAATTCATCAGCCCCACCTCCACGGTGGAGATTGCCCGGCAGGTCGTGGCACTGGGGCGCACGGAAGAATACGGCCTCTACCACGCCACCGCCGAGGGCAGTTGTTCCTGGTATGAGTTTGCTCAGACCATCTTTGAACTCACCGCAACGCGCGTCGCGCTGGAACCGGCCTTGCCCGGAGAATTCGGCACAAAAGTTACCCGCCCAAAATATTCCGTGTTGGAAAACCGCGCATTGAAGAGCAAGTCACTCAACTTGTTCGGCCACTGGAAAGACGGGCTAAAAGCCTATCTGGCCGCGCGGGAAAAGGCGCACGCGGTGGCGCGAACATAACCTCATCTAGATTGCCATGTTCCTGACTGTGGATCTTTGGGTCTGGTGGGCTCAGGTACAATGCTCGCGTGTAGCCATGCATCCCAAAGACTTTCAGAGGCCGCTCAGAGATTTCTTTAGGAAACGCCGCTTAAAGACCTTTCTGGCGGATTACCAAGCTTGTAAGACCATCCTTGATGTGGGCGGCTTCCGTTGCACCTGGGAACTTATTGGACGGACTGACGGAGTCATTCTGTTAAATATCCAGAATCCTGAAAACAAAGAGGGGTTTGACCACATCCTCGCTTCTGCTTTGGCCATTCCGCTCGGCGACCAGTCATTCGATCTGGCGTTTTCAAACTCGGTGATCGAGCACGTGGGCAGCGAAGAAAACCAGTTTCAGTTCGCAAAAGAAATGATGCGGGTGGGCAAGAGGATCTACTGCCAGACGCCTTCGCGGCTCTTCCCCATTGACCCCCATCTGACCACTCCCTTTCTTCATTGGCTGCCCGTCCGCTGGCTGACGCCGGGTTTTCTCCGCTACTTCACGCTCAACGGATGGCTGTGGGGAAAGCCTTACGAGTATGACGTTACATGGATTTCAGAAGCCAAGCTGCGCAAGATGTTTCCCGGCTGCAAGATCAAGACCGAGCGTTTTCTCTTGCTGCCGAAATCATTCATCGTGACCAACTAGACAGCGATTGCCGTCCAAATCTTCCCGCCGACAGGAATATCAAGGCCAATGCCGTCGCCCGGAGTTGAGGATTTTCCCCGCTAGAACGCCGGCCGTTCGAGAAGACTCAGCAGATACTCGCCGTAACCGTTCTTGGCTAGGGCGGCAGCCAGCGTCTGTAACTGCTGGCGATCAATGAACCCCAGGCGGAAAGCGATTTCCTCTGGGCAGGCCACCTTCAAGCCTTGCCGCTTCTCAATGGTCTGTATGAACAGCGCGGCTTCCACCAGGGAGTCATGGGTCCCGGTGTCCAGCCAGGCCGTACCGCGGCCCAGGATTTCCGCGTGCAACTGGCCGCGCTCCAGATACCAGCGGTTCACGTCAGTGATTTCCAATTCGCCGCGGTGTGACGGCTTGACTCCCGCCGCGACCTCGGCCACCTGCTCGTCGTAGAAATATAATCCGGTCACCGCGTAGCGCGACTTGGGGTCTTTCGGCTTCTCCACGATCTGCATCGGTTTGCCTTGCGCGTCAAACTCCAGGACGCCGTAGCGCTGCGGGTCATGGACCGGGTAGGCAAACACGGTAGCGCCGGCCGTCCGCGCAGCGGCTTCCTGCAGGGTCTTGGAAAGATCGTGCCCGTAGAAAATGTTGTCACCCAGGACGAGCGCGCTGGGATGGCCTTTGACAAACTCTTTCCCGATGATGAACGCCTGCGCCAAACCCTCGGGCGCCGGCTGCACGGCGTAGCGGAGATTGATGCCCCATTTGCTTCCGTCGCCCAGCAACTCTTCGAAGCGGGGCGTGTCCGCCGGAGTGGAAATCACCATGATGTCCCTGATCCCCGCCAGCATGAGCACGCTCATGGGGTAATAGATCATGGGCTTGTCGTAGATGGGCAGCAGTTGCTTGGAGATGGCCTGCGTCACCGGATAAAGGCGGCTGCCGGACCCGCCTGCCAGAATAATTCCTCGTCGCTTAGTCGCCATGGTCCCCCGAGTGACGCTGTCCCGCGTGGTATTGAAGGTCCAGCCAGTCACGATACGCGCCGCTGGTCACATTCTCAATCCACTTTTGATTTTCCAGGTACCAGGCAACGGTCTTGCGCAAGCCGCTGGAGAAACTCTCTTCCGGCGCCCAGCCAAGTTCCTTGCGGATCTTTCGGGTGTCAACGGCATAGCGGCGATCATGCCCGGGGCGGTCTTTGACAAACTCGATGAGCGACTCATAACGAGTTCCTGGCCGCAGGTCAGACAGGATTCCGCAGATCTCGCGGACCACGTCAAGATTGCTCCGCTCGCAATTGCCTCCGATGTTGTAGGTCTCGCCCACCACGCCGCGATGCAGCACCTGGCGCACGGCTTCGCAATGGTCGCCCACGTGGAGCCAGTCGCGGATGTTCAGGCCATCGCCGTAAACCGGCAAGGGCGCGCGCTTGAGGGCGTTGCAAATCATCAGCGGGATCATCTTCTCCGGAAACTGGTAAGGCCCGTAATTATTGGAGCAGTTGGTGGTCAGCACCGGCAGGCCATGCGTGTGATGAAAGGCCCTGACCATATGATCGGAAGCCGCTTTCGAAGCCGCGTAAGGACTGTTGGGAGCGTAAGGAGTGATTTCCGTGAAGGCCGGGTCTTGCGGGCCCAGCGATCCGTAAACCTCGTCGGTGGAGACATGAAGGAAGCGAAAGTCCTGGCGAGCGCCGTCGGGCAGCGTCGTTACGTACTGGCGAGCTTCCTGCAGCAGATGGAACGTGCCTTCAATATTGGTGCGGATAAAATCTTCCGCGCTGTGGATGGAACGGTCCACATGGCTCTCCGCGGCAAAATGAACAATGGCCCGGGGCTGGTGCGATCGCAACAAGTCAGCCACCAGCCGGCGGTCGCCGATATCGCCATGCACAAAAGTGTGACGCTGGTCGTTGGCAACGCTGGCCAGGTTGGCCAGGTTGCCGGCGTAGGTGAGTTTGTCCAGATTCACCACCGGCGAATCTTCACGGCCCAGCCAATGCAACACGAAATTCGATCCAATAAAGCCGGCGCCGCCGGTGACGAGAATTGGTTTCAAAAAGTTCGCTCCGTGAACCATGTGCAAATGGCGGAGGGAGAGGGATTCGAACCCCCGGTACCCTTTCAGGTACAGCGGTTTTCAAGACCGCCTGTTTCAACCACTCACACATCCCTCCGCGTGATTGGTATCAACAGTTTACCAGCACTTTAAAATCGTTGCTTGGGGTCACTGTGGGGACTTTTGTGGGTACCCCTGCTGCTCGTATTGCGCGAAGACCTGCGCAGCATTGAACTGCTCAAGCTTTTCCATGGCCTTGCGCTTGTGCTCCGGTGTGGGATGCACATAACGCATCGTCGTGGTAATGCTCGAATGCCCCATGAGTTCCTTCAAGGTCGCCAAATCGACCCCGGCCATCGCCAAACGCGATCCGAACGTATGCCGGAAATCGTAAAGCCGGAAATCCGACTCGATCCCCGCATCACTGACCGCCTTGTGATGACCACGGTCAATATTGTTAAGAGGTCGATTCGCGTCTGACCTGTGCGGAAAAAGATACGGTCCTTTCGCTTTCGCTGATCTGCGCTTCAGAACCTCGATTGCTGATTCTGTCAGCGGAATATTGCGCCTAGCAAACCGCGTCTTGCCTTTGACGATTTTCAAATACCGTTGCCGAAAATCCAGGTCTTCAGCTCGCGACCGAAAGACCTCCTCCGGGCGCATTCCGGTTTCTACAATCAGCAAGGCCACGTCATGCACAAGGGAACTGGCAGCTTTCAAATACTTCTGCTGTTCCTCGTGCGAGACTATCCGCATATTACCTGGACCTTCCGCCAAGAATTTCACGTCACAAACCGGATTTCGGTCGATGTGCTGTTGGCGCTTTGCGAAATTCAAAATCATTCG
>JBGPLR010000206.1:0-6197 GCA_041486545.1 Terriglobia bacterium | reverse complement strand
CATTGATGCGGCCCGGGATAAATCCTCACCTTGAACGCTGCTCCTTGTTCTTCTTTCTTTTTTCGCAGAGCAAGGATTTCAGGAAGATTGAAGTCAGCGTCGCCTACCGCCACGTAATACACGAAACGGTCATTCGCAGGCCGGCCGCTCTCTTTTGCCGGATAGCCGGCTCCGTGGGCGATGACCCCGGCAACCGCGCAGGTGTAGCAATAGAGAGCAAACGAGGTTGCAAAACGCGCGCCACCAGAGAGGCCTGTGGTGTAAACCCGGTCCTTGTCAATCGCAAAACGGCGATGCGTGTCCTGCCAGACCACCTGGGCAGCGGCCACTTCCAGTGCGCTTGGGCCGTTCTTGGCGTTGTTGGACCCTACAACAATGTAGCCGTACTTCTCCGCGGCGTCCTTATACAGCTCCACCGGGACCCTGCCGCGGGCAACAGGATCAAACGCGTAAATGATCGGCCAGCGGCGGTCAGCAGAATATTGCGAGGGCAGGTACAACGCATAGCTCTGGGTCGAATCGTCAGCACATGCCACGCTGCCGACAACCGTGCCGCGGGCCTTGCCCGGATCAAAGCCGGCGGCTGGCTGGGCTTGCGCTGCCACGATGCCCGCCATCCACACGATGAACGCCAGCGTGCAGAAACGGAGGCATCTAGAGCGCTTGCAGCCATCGGAGTTGAGCGAGGTGGGCGTAATTGTACCCTCCTGAAATAATTTAGACGTTGCACGTGGATGTTTGCCGCACGTCTGCGACTGCTTTTTGTCACGGCGGTGCCAAACTCGTCCGACGCACGTCTAAGGGTGAAGTACCTGCCAGGGAGCATCAATTTGATCAAACGATGGTTAGCCGCCGCGGCGCTCGCGGCGATTTCATTCAGCGGCTCAGCGAATTACGCGCGGGCCATGGACCGGGCCCGCTTCATTGAGCTCAACAAAAAAGGCCGCGAGCTGGCCAAAAAGAAAGATTGGAAAGGCCTTCGCGCAGTTCTCACGGAAATTGGCAAAGAACTGCCCGCGCCCACGCCCAACTATTTGCTGCGCGTGGCCTCAGTGGAGGCGCACCTGGGCCACAACAAAGAAGCGCTGCAATGGCTGGAGCGCTACGCGGCCATGGGTTTGACCTACGACGTGGCCAGTGACGACGATCTCAAGCCTCTGCTCTCTGAGCCTGCCTGGAAGAAGATTGCCGCGCAGATGAAAGATAAGTCGCGCCGCGTCACGCTGGCCGAACAAGTCTGTACGTTGCCCATCGCCGACTTGATGCCCGAGGACATTACCTTCCAGCCGGCTTCCGGCCCCAATCCGTCCGGCGACTTTTTTGTCTCCAGCATTCGTCACCGTTCATTGTTCCGGTTGAAGCTTCCCAAGCACGACGAGAAAGAATGCGATCTGAAAGAATTGCCGCTTGAGGACCCGGCCCGGCGCTGGCCGGTGCTGGCAGTCACAGCCGGTCCAAGACGCAACGCATTGTGGATGACCGCGGCCGCAATGCCCGGGTTCACCGGCTTCCCCAAAGAAGACGAAGGCAAGAGCGCGCTCATGGAGGTGGACGCCGCCAGCGGAAAAGTGCTCCGTCGGCTTGATCTGGAATCGGAAGGGCCGTCCGTGCTGGGTGATATGTCGGTTTCGCCAGACGGAACGGTTTACGTAACTGACAGCCGTGGCGGCGGCGTTTACCGCGTGCAGGGCAAATCAGAAAACGCCAGACTTGAAGCCGTCGCGGGCGGGTTCCTTTCTCCGCAAACTCCGGTCCTGGCGCGCGATGGCAGACGGTTGCTGGTTCCCGACTATTCCGTGGGAATCGCGGTGATTGATTTGGCGGGAAACAGCAAAGACAAGGTCACCTACCTGGAGCATCCGGAGAGCGTTGCCGTGACCGGTCTGGACGGCCTGCTGCTTTCCGGCGATTCGCTCATTGGCATCCAGAATGGAACTGATCCTGAGCGCATTGTGCGTTTTCATCTCAATCGCCGGCAAACGCGCATTGTGTCCGCGGAGGTGATTGAGCAGTCCACGGAGAGGCTGGGCGAACCCACGCACGCCACCACGGCCGGCGGGTGGATTTACGTGATCGCCAACGTGGGCTGGAACAAGGTGGATGACCACTGACAGCTCAAGGAAGGCCAGAGCTTCAGCGCGCCCGTGCTGCTGCGCTTTCGTGATCACCGCCGGGGAAAGCCGGCTGCCGCTAAATAAGTCCCGGTGGGGCTGAACGGCAGATCAATTCTTGGTCGCGACTATCTGTTCCTCCAGCTGCTTCAGCCGGGCTGTCAGTCTGTCCGCGTCGGGCGTGCCCGGTACCAGGGCCAGATACTCGCGCAACTGCTGCGCCGCCCCCTGAAAGTCCTTTTTGTGTTCCAGGATGCTCGAGAGCAGCAAAGCCACGTCAGGATGCCGGTGTTCCACGTCCAGGGTTTTGTACCGGCGCGCGCTCTCTTCCGCAGCGCCATCTTTTCCCATGTTGTAGTTGGCGACGGCGTTATAAAAATAAGCCACTGGGTAAGCCGCCGCATTCAACTGGATCACCTGCCCCGTGAATTGCAGCGCTTCCTGCCATTTTTTTTCTTGCATCGCGATAATCGCCAGCCCGAAATGGGGATTCACGAATTGGGCATCGGCGAAGATCGCCTTCGAGTAGTCTTCCCGGGCTTCCTGCAACTTGTTTTGCTCCTGGTGAACATCTCCCAGCCGGGACCAGGCGGCCGCGTACGGGGGATAAATCTTCACGGCCTTATTCAGTTCCTTTTCCGCTTCTTCAAATTTCTTCTTCTCAACCGCCCGTTCCCCTTTTTCAAAAGACTGTTTGGCATCTTTGGGAGCGGCCATGCTGGTCAGGCTGATGGTGGTGCCTTTGGCGTCCCCCATGCGCTTCAGAATAATCGTGCCGACTTCATAACGCGTATCCTCGCGCGAAGGGAGCATGACCGTGGTGGACTGAAACCCCGCACGCGAAGCACGGAACTCACAGCCGGACAAATCCACCGGGCGCCGGCTGCCGGTGGAGGCGCTGACCCGCGGCGCGGAATTGGGGGAACTCTGGATGCCATTCTCGCTTGCGTCCTGGAACGTGGGATTTGCCCCCAGCTGAATTTCAAACTGCCCTTTGAAGTCGGTGTAACCTTCGCGCCGCGCCACCCCGTTGCAGACGCGCTCAATGGCCACAGGTTCTCCCGGTGAGCTTCCGCCTTCCATGAGAACTTTTCCGGAAACGAATATCGGTTGCAGTGAAGGGTCAACCGCGGTGGGAGTGCGCGGAGTGTTGGTCCGGCTGCCGCCGCCGGGCGGACGGCCCTGCGTCCATGCCGTGGACAGCCCGCAGAAAACAACTATGCACCAAATGCCGAAACGAGAGGAGCGGGAAACCATAGGTGTCCTCCAGACGGTGGCTTGGCAGGCCATTCGCCCGGAGTCGGCGGCCCGCGCAAGTGACAATGTTACGTCCTTTTGCGGCCCAATGTCTTTGAAAATTGTAAGAATTCTCCGGGCGGCCCAGATGAGGGGCCAGGCTCCAGTGCCGGCTGGCGGGCTATTTGGGTTCCCGGCCTACTCCGATTTCGGCTACAACTTCCTGACCCAGAAGCTTGCCGCCGTCGTAGAGCACTTCAATCACGCGGGCGCGCGTGACGCGCGCACTGGCCATGGCCGTGGGCAACTCCAAGGTGGGAAACACGCCCACAATCTCCCATTTATTTTCTCCGGATGGTACCCAGAGCTCGTACTGTTTCCACCTGGCCATAACACTCGCTTCCTGAAGAGCTGCTCTTTCACTTGCTGACAAGAAAACAAACCACAGAAGACACAACGGACCACGAAACCGCATAACCGCAGAAGAGCTCGACTGGTGGACCTTTTTGCGACCCTGGTGGCTAAAAGTCTTACGGAAGCCCCGCCGGAGGGGGCGGAGCTGCACGTCTTATCTCAAGAGTATTCTAAAAACCAGCGGGCGGGCAATGTGCCCGCCCGCCAAGGTAACCACAAACGTTATCGGTCTTATGACAAAGCCCTATCTGCTCGTGTGGCGTGGGGCGGCGGGTGTGCCGGCGTCCATGCCTTTCCAGCCGGGCGTTTCGCCCTGGTTCTGCTCGTCCAGCCATTTCTTCAGAGGCGCAAAGTAGTCCAGGATGGCCGTGGCGTCCATCTGGCGCTGGCCGCTGATGGCTTCCAGCGCGTCCGGCCAGGGCTTGCTCTTGCCCATGCTGAGCATCTTGTTCAGCCGCTCGCCCGCGGCCTTGTTCTTGTAAATGGAGCAGCGATGCAGCGGTCCTTGAATGCCTGCCGCCTGGCAAAGCGCGCGGTGAAACTGGAATTGCAAGATGCGCGCCAGGAAATAGCGTGCGTACGGCGTGTTCGAAGCAATGTGATACTTGGCGCCGGGATCAAAGTCGGATTCACTGCGCTCCACCGGCGGAGCCACGCCCTGATACTTGGCTTTCAGCTCCCACCAGGCTTTGTTGTACTGCTCCGGAGTGATCTCGCCGGAAAAAACTTTCCATCGCCACTGATCAATCAGCAGGCCAAAAGGCAGGAAGGCAATTTTGTCCAGCGCCATCTTGAGCAGATAGCCGGTGTCCGCGCTCTCCGGAGGCACGGCATCCAGTAGGCCGACTTCCTTCAAGTACTCCGGCGTCACGGACAAAGCAATCGTATCGCCCACGGCCTCATGGAAACCGTCATTGGCGCTGTCTTCAAAGAGCGGCGGCTGGCTCTTGTAAGCGCGCTGGTAAAAGTTGTGGCCCAGCTCATGATGGATGGTGACAAAGTCTTCGTCGCGGACTTCAATGCACATTTTCAGGCGAAGATCATCTCTGTTATCCACGTCCCAGGCGCTGGCGTGGCAGACCACGTCACGGTCTTTGGGTTTCACGAACAATGACCGCTCCCAGAACGTCTGCGGCAGCGGAGCAAAGCCCAGCGACTTGAAGAAGTTTTCGCCGTAGTGGACCATGCCCGGCTCGTCCGTTTTGTGCTCCTTGAGAAGCTGCGTCAGGTCGTAGCCCTGGCCGCCATTGGCCGGCGCGACGATGGGGTAAACGTTGCCCCACTCCTGCGCCCACATGTTGCCCAGAAGCTGCGCGGGAATCATGCCGTCCGGGCGTTCGGCGATCTTGCCGTACTTCTTGATCAGTTGCTTGCGGACGTAGGTGTGCAAGGAAACGTAAAACGGCTCCACCTGGCGCCACAGCCGCTCCATCTCAGCGCTGAACTGCTCCGGCGACATGTCGTAATTGGACCGCCACATGACGCTGGTGTCCTTGAACCCAAGTTCCTTGGCTCCCTGGTTGGCGAGATGCACAAAGCGCGCGTACTTGGGCCGCATAGACACGGAGATCTTGTGCCAGCCCACCCAGGCGTCCAGCAGTTCGTCAGGATTGGTGCTGGTGGCCAGCGTGCGGCTCAGGTCTCCCAGCGACCGGCATTTTTCCTTGCCGTCCACCTGCTTGCAGTACTTGCCTTTGCCGTACGTGCCGTCCAGCCAGGTGGCGATCTCGGTCAGTTCTTTCCGCTCGGCGTCATTGTTCGGCGCCGGCGCGGTGAGTGACAGCTTCAGCAGCATGAATTTGCGCGCCAGGTCCGGCGGCAGCTTCATGCCGTCAAAGCGGCGGGCCGCGAGCGCCAATTCCGTCACCGCCTTGGTCAAAACTTCTTGCGCCTGCGCGGACATGGTTTCCGTGTCGTCAGTGATGAAGTTCTCCTGCACCCACGACGCGCGGCCGGCGCGCACGCCCAGGTCGTCCAGCGTGGCCTCGGCTTTCTTCATGAACGCTTCGGCTTCGGCGACGGTGGGCGCGGCTTTGGCCGACTTCGCCGGCGCGGCGGCAGGTTTTTTGGCGGGCGCAGTTTGGGCTGAGGCGATGGCGGTGACGATCAAGCTGGCGAGCAGGACGCGGCAGATTCTGATCAGAGACATTGCTCCTCCGGAGGGTGCATGCAAACTGCCTAGAGTAGCCTTTGTGGAGAAGGATGGCAAATGGGGGGACGGCAGTCGCAGCGCGCTATCCCATCGCATTTTACGGCTTTCAGTTTTTCGAGCCTGGCTCCAAACCGCCTGAAATGTGGAAAAGGATTGGTATCGAGTTGACGGCTAGCGACCACTATTGTCATCTTGTCTATAACAACGACGGCGGTGTCAAGGGTAAACGAAGGCATCGACGCCTCGGGTGTTAGAGAAGCGCCATTTCGCTCTCGATGAGATTG
>JBGPLR010000205.1:0-6209 GCA_041486545.1 Terriglobia bacterium | reverse complement strand
TGGACCGGTTGATCGACGCCTTTCAACCGGCATCGCACTGCATCACGTGCTTCCGCTACACGCAGAAGGAAGAATGGCAGCGGTCGAGTCAGCCCGAAGTCGCGGACGCCGTTTATTTTGATCTGAACTCAGACACGCCCTGGCCGCGATGTCCGGCGGGCGCCGGCGCCGTCGCCTGCCTGCACCTGAAGAAATAACGCAGGGATAGTTGGTCGTGCTGCTCACTCGGATGTTGAACGAGCAATGCAGGACGCCGTCACTGCCCTTGGTCAGCGCCTGCACGTTGGCGAATTTGCCCAGCGCGGCCGAAGCTTCGGTTTGGCCGTGCTTGGCTTCAAAACAAAAAGTTTTAGAGTTGCGGTTAACACCTGTTATGGTTTTTCCGTCCTTCCAAACGTGCCATGCCTGTGTCCGCTGAAAACTCCGTGGGGCAAGAAAAACCCCCGTTGCGCCAACTGGTGTCCGACGCGCAGCGGGGCGACATGAAGGCCTTCGGCGAGCTCTATGCGCGTTTTTTCCGCATGGTGCACGGAACTCTGCTGGCGCGCGTCCCACCCGCGGACGCGGAAGACCTGGTGCAGGAGGTATTTCTGGTTGCGTTGCGCAAATTGAAGACCCTGCGCGACCCCGCGGCCTTCGGCGGATGGCTGATGACCATCGCCCGCAACCGCGCTATGGATTTCTATCGCGAACGGAGCGGCTCAGTGGAGATTGCCGACCATCATGCGCGCCACGAGCCCAGGACGCAGGCCGCGATGGTGGCCGCTGCGGTGCTCAAGATCATCCAGCACCTGCCTGAGGCCTATCGCGAAACGCTGGTCATGCGCCTGGTGGAAGGCATGACTGGCCCGGAAATTGCCGAGCGCACCGGCCTAAGCCACGGTTCGGTGCGGGTGAACCTGCATCGTGGCATGGAGTTGTTGCGGCACGCGCTGAGAAACGAGGCCGGCCTGTGAACGAAAAATATTTATGGGACCGCAGCGGCGAGCGCGATCCGGAGATCGCCCAGTTGGAAGACGCTCTGGCGCCTCTGCGCCTGCGCGAGCGGCATCCCAAGTTCACCGCGCCGCGCAAAGCGACCTTTCTCGAGAGGGTCAAGGCCGGTTCGCAGTTGGATTTGGGAACCGCGGTTGCACTTGTCGCTTCCATCGCATTTATCGCGACGCTGGTCTTCCTTCTGCGCCACTCCGCCACGCCTCCCGCTTCATTGTGGGACGCCCAGACCACCGCGGGCGCGCCCGACCTTGGCGGCAAAGTTCTGCAACGCGCGTACCTCGCGCCCGGCGTCTGGCTCACTACCGGCAACAATACTTCTGTGCACATTGAGGCGAAAGACATTGGCGAGGTGGAAATCGGCGCCAACAGCCAGGTCAGCTTGGTGGAAGCCACGCCTGAACAACAGCGCCTTTCTCTGCGCTACGGCAACATGCACGCACGCATCTATGCGCTTCCCGGCCTCTTTGTGGTGGATACACCTTCCGCCCGCGCCATTGACCTGGGCTGCGAGTACACCCTCAACGTTGACCGTGAAGGACGCGGTGAACTGCGCGTCTCCAGCGGATGGGTATCGCTCAACAGCAATTCTCCCCAAGCGCTGGTTCCCGCCGGCGCCGTGGCCAAGATTGCCGCCGGCGGCGCGCTCACTGCACCTTACTTTGAAGACTCCAGTTTTGCCTTCCAGCAAGCGGTGGTGGATTTTTCGTTTATCAGCGACGCGTCGCTGCGCCACCCGGCCCTCATCATTCTGCTGCACGATGGGCGCCAGCGCGACGCCTTCACTCTACTCAACCTCTTTCCGCGCGCCAATGAAAGTGAGCGACTAGAAGTCTTCGACCGCCTCAATCGGCTGGTTCCCGCTCCGCCCGGCATCACGCGCGAAACCGCCCGCAACTGGCAAGTCAATTCAATGGATGCCTGGTGGCCCGTGGTCCATCAGGCGCTGGGCCTAACTGAGATCAAGAAGGGCAAGAAGTATCCGGAAAAACCGGGAAAATAAGACCGCAGCTTTGTAGTGTTCACCACCGGGTGGAGCAGGCAGTTATGCCTGCGATCACCGCCAAACTTCATCCGGCTTTAGCCGCTGAGGTAATGGCGCTCCGTCCCACCTACTTCCTGAAGCGAAATTTTCTGGTGGCTGTCTTTGTTCCGTGCGTCGCCTGGATCAGGACTGCGGAATCGCGCAGGACATCGTCCGTTATAGGCGCCGTCAACGCAACGTTGCCAGCAGCATCGGCGGTAGCATGTGCAATCGCCCCTGCGCCTGGGGGAGAACATGGAAGAGCGGTGATCCCGGCCCCGCTGGCCGGCTGGCCTGCGTCCAGCACTTGTATGTGGAAGATCAGCGACCCGGCCTGATTCTCCGGCGACGACGTTACCCACTTCAGCGCCAGGCCTGAGCCGCCCACGTCCTGCACTGCAACGCCGCCGCTCAACGCCGATTCCATCCGGCCGCTTTCCACGGCGTCCAGCACCGCTCTGTGCTGCGTCTTCAGGAGTTCATGCATGGTCTGTTCGGCAAAGCCGGGCTGCAACGTCATGTGCGCGTAGGACGCGGCGTGCTTGCCCACGCACTGCCCTTTCACAAAGACCAGAGTCTGCAACAGCAGATCATTCTGCCGGGCTTCACTCTGCACGTGCAACACCTGGTCGCCGTGCTTGACGTCAGTATTGAAGCCGAAAATGGTCATAACAACGTGGCCGCGCTCGCAGGGCGACTGGCCGTGCGCACAAAACTCGCTTGTCGGAAATCGCTTTCTGTGAGCGACATTTGGGAAACATTAACATCGTGCAAACTCAAGGGCTTGACACCCCTGCGAAGGGAAATTACATTCGAATGTTTAGCCCGCAGTGGCTGGCGCATTATATACAGGCTTATTCATGCCGGACAATAACTACTTCGCCCGTTACATCCCGTTGCTGATCCAGGTTGTCGTGGCCGCTGGCCTCGCCGGAATTATGGTCCTGCTTTCCCAGTTGGTGGGGCAGCATAAATGGAACCGCGCCAAGAACACCGCCTATGAATGCGGCATTACGCCTACCGGGGACGCGCAATCGCGCTTTACCGTAAAGTTCTACATGGTAGGCATGCTCTTCATCCTGTTTGACGTGGAAGCGGTCTTCCTTTATCCCTGGGCGGTGATCGCCCGCGAACTCAAGATGTTCGGCTTCTGGGAAATGCTCACGTACATCGGCCTGGTGATGGTCGGCTTCTTCTATATCTGGAAGAAAGGCGCGCTTGACTGGAACAAGCCGGAGAGGACTGAAGGCTGATGGCCCTGGCCCCTGCAATCACTGATCTGGAGCAGCTCAAGGACCGTCCGCTGGTGGCCGTGCTGGTGGCTTGGAACCCGGCCGCGGTCCAGGGCGCAAAGTTCGATCGCGACGAACTCTCCATCTACATCGCCCGCGAAAGCATCCGAGAAGCCTGCGCCCAGCTCAAGTCCCAGGGCCTGACCGATTTCATGTCGGACTTGACCTGCGCGGACTTTTATCCCCGCGAACCGCGTTTTGAGCTGGCTTACCACCTGCTCTCCATCAAGAACAAAGCCCGCGTGCGGCTCAAGGTGAAACTCAGCGGCGATGATCCCGTGGTGGAATCCATTACCGCGGTCTGGCCGTCGGCAAACTTCTTCGAACGCGAACTGTTCGATCTGTTCGGGGTCCGCTTCCTCGGGCATCCTTATCTCCGCCGCATCATGATGCCGGAAGACTGGGAAGGCCATCCTCTGCGCAAAGATTACCCCGTGGAGGGCTACCGGTAATGGGGCATCTTACTTCTACTCCGGTCATTGATCCCACCGGCGACAAGACCATGATTCTCAACATGGGCCCGCAGCACCCGTCCACGCACGGCGTGTTGCGCTTGTTGCTGGAGATTGACGGCGAAGCCGTGGTCCGCATGATGCCGGACATCGGTTTTCTCCACACCGGCATTGAGAAAACCTGCGAAGCCAAGTTTTACCAGCAGATCGTCCCGCTCACCGACCGTATTGACTACCTCTGCCCCATGGTCAACAACCTGTGCTACGTGCTGGCCGTGGAAAAACTGCTGGGCTTGGAGATTCCTCCGCGCGCAACCTGGATGCGCGTGCTGCTTGCCGAACTGCAGCGCATCAGCTCGCACCTGGTCTGGCTGGGGACGCACGCCATGGACATCGGCGCCATGACCGTCTTCCTTTATTGCTTCCGCGAGCGCGAAGACTTGCTGCGCATCTATGAGATGGTCAGCGGCCAGCGCATGATGACCTCTTATTTCCGCATTGGCGGACTGGCGCTGGAACCGCCTCTCGGTTTCTTTGAGAAGGTAAAGAAGTTTCTCGACAACTTCTCAGAGAAGATTGACGAATACGAAAACCTGCTCACCGGTAACCGCATCTTCATCAACCGGCTGAAGGGCGTCGCCCAGATCACCGCGGAAGACGCGCTGGCCATCGGCTTGAGCGGCCCGGCCCTGCGCGCCAGCGGCGTGGACTTTGACCATCGCCGCGATCTTCCCTACTGCGGTTACGAGAACTTCAAATTCAAAGTGCCGGTTTCCCAGGACGGCGACGTCTGGGCCCGCTACGTATGTCGCGTGCAGGAGTTGCGCGAATCACGGGAAATTGCCGTGCAAGCCCTGGAAGGCATGCCCGCTACCGGTCCCATCAAAGCCGATGCGCCCAAAGTTGTCCTCCCGGACCGGGAAAAGATGAAGACCCAGATGGAAGCCCTGATCTATCACTTCAAAATCGTGACTGAAGGCTTCGCGGTCCCGGCAGGCGAGGTTTACCAGGCGATTGAGTCGCCGCGTGGCGAGATGGGCTACTACATTGTCAGCGACGGCACGGCTAAACCGATGCGAGTGCATATGCGGTCGCCTTCCTACGCTAACCTGCAGGCGCTGCCGCAGATGTGCGAAGGCAAACTGATCGCCGACGTGGTGGCCGCGATTGGGAGCATTGATATCGTCCTCGGGGAGATTGACCGGTAATGGCCGTCCTATCTGAGAAGCTCGACAAATTCTTCGACGAAAAGATGAAAGAGTACCCGACCAAGAGGTCCTTTCTGGTGCCGATGTTGATCTATAGCCAGGATGAAGTCGGGTGTGTCAGCGATGATGTGATTTCCCATCTGGCCAAGAAGACCGAGCTCACTGAACTTGAGGTCCGCAACGTGGTCAGCTACTACTCCATGCTGCGCACCAAGCCCATCGGTAAATTCAACGTGCAGGTCTGCACCAACATCTGCTGCATGCTGCGCGGCTCAGACGAGCTGTTTGAACATTGCAAAAAGACTCTCGGCATCGGTCACAAAGGCACCACGCCAGACGGCGTTTTTTCTCTGGAAGAAGTGGAATGCATCGGCGCATGCAGTTGGGCGCCGGCCGTACAGGTGAATTACGACTTTCACGAGAACCTGACGCCGGAAAAAATGGACAAGGTCCTGGAGGGGTATAGGAAGAAGCGGTGAGGAGAATTGCAAGAAGATGCCAAAATTGCCAAAGAATCCAAATTGGGCGGCAAGAACGGCGTGGAACTCTGCGGCGGAGTGAAATGGATAGCAGAACGGAACAACTTAGAGCGCGAACCAAAGATTTTGCTGTCAGGATCATTCATTTGTTTCGCTCTCTTCCGCCAGCGAAAGAGGCCCAGATTATCGGCAATCAACTTTTGCGGTGCGGGACGGCTGTCGGCGCAAATTACCGTTCTGCTTGCCACGCCCGATCCAGAGCTGATTTCATCTCCAAGATTGGGGTTGTAACGGAAGAGGCCGATGAATCGGTGTTTTGGATCGAATTGCTCGCGGACCTGAACATTATGAAGAAGGAGAGGCTGGAAGAATTACTGAAGGAAGCTCGAGAGTTGACAGCTATCTTCTCCGCCTCTCGTCAGACGGCGAAAAAACGTAGATAACGTTTTCAATTTGGATTCTTTGGCAATTTTGGCATTTTTGGCAATTCAAAAAACAATGGCTGATCTAGTTTCCCATCCCGACGAAGTACGCATTGTCTCCAACCGCTTTGGCAAAGGTGCGGCCGATATCGAGCAGTATCTGAAGCTGGACGGCTACAAGGCCGTGCAGAAAGCCCTCAAGATGCAGCCCGACGACATCATCAATGAGGTCAAGACCTCCAGCCTTCGCGGGCGCGGCGGCGCCGGCTTTCCCACCGGCATGAAGTGGAGCTTCGTCCCCAATGAATCCGCCAAGCCGAAATACATTCTGGTCAATGG
>JBGPLR010000204.1:0-6219 GCA_041486545.1 Terriglobia bacterium | reverse complement strand
CGTGCTCATTGATTTTCCTGATTTCAATCTGCGCTTGGCGCGCGAACTCCATCGTCTGGGCATTCCCGTCTTTTACTTCGTCAGCCCTCAGATATGGGCCTGGCGCACGGGCCGGGTCAAGCAGATCCAGAAGTACGTCCGCAAGATGATCGTGATCTTTCCCTTCGAGCAGGAGTTCTACCGCCGCCATGGCGTGGAAGTTTCGTACGTCGGCCATCCGCTTGCCGCTGCTCCTGTGCCGCAGGTTTCCCGGCCGGCATTTGCCGCGCAATACGGTCTTGATCCTGCCAAGGAATGGATCGCGTTGCTGCCCGGCAGCCGGCGCAAGGAAGTCCGCTTGAACTTGCCTACTATTCTTGGCGCCATAGACTTGCTGAGAAACGACCTGCTGAGAAAAGACCTGCTGCGAAAACCGGGCACAGATTACGAATACCTTTTGCCCGTGGCTTCCACCCTGAGCAAAGACTGGATGCGCGAGCAACTGGCCGCGTCGCCGACGCATGTTGCCGGCATCAAGCTGACGGAGAACGCCCGGGTCACCATGATGCTGGCGCGGGCATCGGTGGTCGCCAGCGGCACGGCTACGGTGGAAGCCGTGCTGTCCGGGACGCCGTTTGTGGTGGTGTACCGGCTGGCGCCGCTTACCTGGATTCTGGGCCGCCGACTGGTCCGTCTGGACACCTTCGCCATGCCCAACCTGATCGCCGGACGCAAGATCGTCCCTGAGTTGATCCAGCGGGGATTCACCCCGAAGAGCGTGCTGCGCGAACTCAATGCCATCCTCCCCGATTCGCCTGCCCGCCGCCAGATGCAGAATGACCTGAAAGAAGTCCAGGGCCGCCTGACGGACCGCCTGACAGAAGACCCGCTGCGACAGCGCCCCGGCGCGGAAGCCCCGGTCCAGCGCGCGGCGCGGGAAATTCTGGCCGCTCTGGCCGCGGGGAAAACTCCCTGAGTGGTACAAAAGCAGCTTTTTTGTAACAATTTACATCTAACGCCTTGATACCCCAGCAGCTCTGGAGATAACCCAAATGCAACTTGCGCGGCGACCCTTGCGACGTGCGTATCTACTCTGTGCCCTCATGCTATGCTTCCTGCTGCCCGCCCTGGCGCTGCCTGCCTTGGCCGCGGACAAAGCCCGCCTCCGGGTGGAAGACTACGTGATTGACGCGGAGATCGTCCCCAAGACCCATCATCTGGCCGCGCGCGCCAAAGTCCGTTTTGTTACGGTGGAAGACGTCAACTTCGCCAGTTTTGAGCTGCACAACGCCCTGCACGTCAGCAAAGTGACTGACGCCTCCGGTCGCCCTTTCACCGCCGAGCGGGTCAGCCAGGACAACGCCATCCGCGTCGCTTTTCCATCTCTGGTGCCCAAGGGCACCACCATGACCCTGACGTTTGATTATGAAGGCGCGCTGGCCAGCGCCGATGACAGTCCGGTGGAAGGGCTGAAGCTGGCGTACATAGACAGCGACCTGACCTATCTGCTTTACGCCGGAAGGTGGTTCCCGGTGGCCAACTTCGGCATTGACCGCTTCACTTCGGCGATCAACATCATTGCTCCCAGCGGGACCGTGGTTGTGGGCAGCGGGTCCACGGCTCCGGTGCGGCCGGCGCCGGCGGGCAAGACCATGTCTTCCTTCAGCTGGCAGAAACCCAGCTTCCCCGGGACCATCATTGCCGGACCGTTGAACGACAACGTGTTCAGCGGCGGCGCCGTGCACATCTATTTCCGCGACGCCAAGAAAGACTTTGCGCCAGCGTACGCGGACACCGCGGCCAAGGAATTTGAATACTTCTCCAGCATTTACGGGTCGGCTTCCACGCCCATGCTCAAAGTGGTTGAGCTGCCTGACGATACCGTCCCCACGGCCTGGGCGCCGGAGATTGCCGCAATCGCCACGCGCGACATCGGCGAAAAGACCAACTATCGCCTGCTGGCCAACGCCATTGCCCATCTGTGGTGGGGCGCAACGGTGAGTCCGGCTTCCAAGGACGACTGGTGGCTCATGGACGGCGCGGCGCGCGCCTCTGAAATGCGTTACGTGCAAAACGCCGCCGGCGCCACCGCTTTTGAAGACGCCACGCGCGACATGGCCGTGGGCGCGTTGGCTTATGACACCATGCCGTTGAACAGCATCAGCAGGCTGGATACGTATTCGCCCCAGTTCCAGGCGCTGGTGACCGACAAAGGCGGCATGATCTTCCACATGCTGCGCTGGGTCATCGGCGAAGTTCCGTTTGACAAGACCATGAGGGAATTCCTGGCCCAGTATGCGTGGAAGTCAGCCAGCGTCGCTGACCTGCAGGCCATCGCGGAAAAAAACGCCGGCCAGAAGCTGACCGCCTTCTTCAGCCAGTGGGTGGACGGCACCGGCGCGCCCGAATTCAAGATGCATTACGTGGTCTACCGCATCAAGAAAGGCTTCCGCGTGGTGGGGGAAATCACCCAGGACCTGGACTTGTTCCGCATGCCGGTGGAGCTGAAGATTGACACCGACGGCCAGACGGAAATGAAACGCATTGAGGTGGTAGGGACGGAGTCGCCGTTCTCTGTGGAGACCTTCGGCAAGCCGCGCCGCCTGACCCTGGACCCCAACAACTTCGTGCTCAAGAATTCGTCAGACCTGAAAGTGCGCATCGCCATCCGCCGCGGCCAGGAACTCACCGCCCAGGGCAGCCTGGCGGAGGCCCTGGGAGAATTCAACAAAGCGCTGGAATCCAATCGCAACAGCTCGCTGGCGCACTATCGCATTGCGGATGTTTTTTACCTGCAGCGCAACTACCAGTCCGCGGCCAACGAATATCGCGAGTCCATCCAGGGCGATGGCGAGCCCCGCTGGACGGAAGTCTGGAGCCACGTGCAACTGGGCAAGATCTTTGATACCACGCAACAACGCGACCGCGCTGTGAACGAGTACCGCCTGGCCATCCAGACCGGCGACAATTTCCAGGCTGCGCTGGACGAAGCGCGTAAATATCTGGAAACGCCGTTTACGCGGGAGAAGAAGTAGCTTTTAACCGCAAAGGACGCGAAGGACGCAACGGCGGGGGATCCGTGGCGATTGATGTAAATCAAACCACGCAAGCTCAGGGTCGGCCAGCAAAGCGCCATCAACCGAGAACAAAAGCCCCTTTGCGTTCTTTGCGCCCTTTGCGGTTAATTCTTCGACGGCAAACTTTGCAGATACGCAATGATCTGCCACCGTTGCTGCTCCGGCAGGCGCGACCACGAAGGCATTCCGTTGCGCATGCTGCCGTTGGTGAGCAGCCACTGTAATTCGCCCGGGGTGGCCGCGCGGATGCGCTCCGTACGCAAGCTGGGACGATTGCCCAGCCCGCCGGCGTCCCGCCCATGGCACCCGGCGCAATTCTGGCCGAAGAGTTTGGCTCCCGCCGCGGTGGCGCGCGCGTCGCCCGCGAAAGGATTCTGTTTCGCTCGGGCTTTGTCCGGCACTTTGATCATCCATAGGCCGTCCCCGGAGGAAGCAGCACGAAGCGCGCTCACCGCGATGAGCAGCCACGCCAGCACGAGATAGAGTCTGCTGCGCGCCATTACTTCCTCCTCAGACGGGATGCAAACTGGTCGAACTCGTATGACACGCCAAAGCGGAGCAGCAGGCCGTGGCTGTTGTGGTTCAGTCCAGCGGCGGGCGATATCTTGAACGTGGGGCCGCCGGGCATGCGGAAGGACATGGTCGGCGCCAGGTAGTGCGACGTATGGGAGAAGCCGAAGCTGTAGCGGTCGCCCAGTCCGCCGTAGAGTTCCGCGCCCACGGCAAAGTTTTCGCGGCACAAGCGGCAATTGTCCGGGCGGGCCAGCAACGCCAACGGACGGCTCACCGCCAGGGCATAGCCAAACTCCCAGGGATCATTCTTCAGGTTCTTCTCGGCGATGAAATTCTCCGCCAGGTTCCAGCCTTTGAAATTGCTGGAGAGGATCAGCTTCAGTTCGGCTTCGCGCTTCTTTTCGGAGCGGTCATTACGCTCCAGCGCGTCAGCCACGCCGTCATGTCCCACCACTTCCAGCAGCGCCTTGTCGGCGCCGTTGATGTCTTCAAACTCCACGTACAGCACCGGGTTGATCCAGAGTTCGCGCATCAAGGGACGGAAGCGGTTCTCCAGCCGCCATCCGGTAAAGACGGTGCTTTCGTTGGACGTGCTCTGGGCATCAAGGTAAAGCTCAGTAGTCCACCACGCGGTGGTGCCGTACTCCAGCTCCAATGCGTTGGCGAAGAACGGGTTGCCGGCGCGGGGGAAGCCGCTCACCGCTTTGGTGGCAAACTCCAGGCTGCCCGGCTCCTCCATGTGGTGAGTGTAGGTGATGAAGTAACTGTCCTGTGCGCGAGAAGCCGCAGGGCAGAGCGCAAGCGCCAGAAGGCCCGTCAGGATCGCGGTGCGTTTGAATTTCGCGAAAAACACTGGAAAAGGCTCCATTTCTGTCCGGTCATTTTGAAATTGAAATTGAATTTCAATTTCAATACGAAGAAGAATTTTACCAGTACCGGCGGGGCGGTCAAGTGATATATGTCACATTTTTCTGAAATTCTGAGGAAGCATTTGCCGCGAATGCGCGCGAATGAACACGAATCAAAAACATATTCGCGTGATTTCGCTTTGATTCGCGGCTGGCTGTTCTAATGCTTTGACCAGTTTTCCTGAAATCCATACGCAAGCAAAGCGAGCAGAGCGAGAACTGAAGATGCCGCCAGAATCCTTATTGGGGAGCCAAACTCAATATGAATCCCAATCGAACTGGCGCCAGCGCCACTATCCCAAAACATGGCGAACACCTGGATTAAGCCGGGTAAGAGCAGCAGGAAAATCATGCAGCCGAAGATCCCTGTTGCCACGAAGAGTCGTTTGAATGTCATTTCCTCTGCTCGAAATTGCTATTGATTCTTGTTCTTCGCGTTCATTCGCGGCTAGCTTTTTGTTCTTCGACAGGGCTCCCTCCCCTTCGGCTTCGCTCAGGGTTTCGGGCCTGCGGCCCTCAAGCAAGAACGCTCGGGATGAAGGAAAAAGCTAATCGTCCGCGCCCACCTGCGTCCCCGCCACGCCCAGCTCCTGGTCCTTATATTGGAGTTGATAGAGCTTCCAATAGATGCCGCGCTGGGAGAGCAACTGCTGGTGGCTGCCGACTTCGCGCACCTGACCTTTGTGCATAACGATAATTTTGTCCGCGCGCTGGATGGTCGAGAGCCGGTGCGCGATGATCACGGACGTCCGGCCTTCCACCATGCGCCCCAGGGCGTCGCGCACGCGCAGCTCGGTTTCCGTGTCCACGCTGGAGGTGGCTTCGTCCAGCACCAGGATCTTGGGATCATGGGCCAGGGCGCGGGCAAACGAGATCAACTGCTTCTGCCCGGTGCTGAGCGTGCTGCCGCGTTCCAGCACCGGCTCTTTAAAGCCCAGGGGCAGGGAGCGGATGAAGTCGGCCACGTTCACGCTCTCAGCGGCGGACTCAACCTGCTCGTCAGGAATCCAGCTGGAGCCCAGGCGAATGTTGCCTTCAATGGTCCCGCTGAACAGGAACGGATCTTGCAGCACCACGCCAAAGCGCCGCCGCAGAGCGGTCAGGTCCATGCGGCGTATGTCCACGCCGTCAATCCGGATGGCGCCTTTCTGAATGTCATAAAAGCGCATCAGCAGGGAGATGATGGTGGTTTTGCCCGCGCCGGTGTGGCCGACGATGGCCACGCTTTCGCCCGGTTCAATGGTGAAGGAAACATCGCGCAGGATCCAATCGTAGCCCGAGCCATCGGCGCTGATTGGGGCGGGAGCCTGGCCGTGGTTCTTCGCGGCGGACGGCCCTTCGGAGGCGCTTTCCTTTTCAATGCTTTCCTTCTCAATGTCCGCCAGCTTGCGGTACGCGAACCAGACATGATCGAACTCGATCTTGCCTGGGCCTTGCACTTGCACCGGGTCCGCCGGTGAAACAATGTCCACCGGCGTATCCAGCAGCCGGAACACGCGCTCAGCTGAAGCCATGGCCGACTGCAGTATGTTGTATTTTTCGCTCAGGTCCTGGATGGGCCGGAAGAAGCGCTGCGCATATTGCATGAAGGCCGTGACCGTCCCCAGCGTGACCGCGCCCAGCAGGACTTTCAGCCCGCCGAACCACAGCACGCAGGCAATGGCGATGACCGACAGCACTTCCACCACGGGATAGTAGAGGGCGTAAGCGAAGATGGCGTCCTTGAACGCCTCCATGTGCTG
>JBGPLR010000203.1:0-6238 GCA_041486545.1 Terriglobia bacterium | reverse complement strand
GTGGCAGAGCAAAGGCCGCAGCGGCGTTTTCCAGGGCGACGCCAAGCGCGATTTTTATTTTGAATTGTCGCGCGCCGCGCTCAAGTCCGGCGTGCTGCAATTCCACCGTCGGGACTGGGGCGAGCGCACGCTGGCTTTCCAGTACGGGTTCCTTTACAACAACCGCTTCCTGCTGCTGCAGGAAGGTTACGACCCGGATTTTGAGAGCCTGCGTCCAGGTGTGGCACTTCGCGGATTCCGCTTGCGTGAGATGATCGCCGGCGGTGTTGAGGAATATGACTTCCTGGGCGGCGTGGCGCAACACAAACGCGACTGGGGAGCCGGCGATAAGCGCGCCCTGAAGATCGGTGTGGCATGGTCACGTCCTGCGGCTCTGGCATTTGTGAAGGCGCCCAAAGCGCGAAAACAATTCAAAGAAGGTTTGCGGAAGCTGGTGCCTGAGCCGCTGCTGGCTATGCGTCGGCAGGCGAATGCGCGCGCCGAATCGCAAGTACACGCGCCTGACACGGCAACTCGTCAGTCGCTCAAAGGCGCAATCGCCAGAGTGTATGCCTCTACTCCGCTGCGACGTCTGGGCGCTTGGGTCGCGGGCAGCTATCAGCACGGACAGCATCCTTTTTCCTTGCAGAAGCGCGAGACGCCCTCATGCCAGATTCTTCTCTATCATCGCGTCAATGATGATCGTGATCCCTACTTGCCGTCGCTTCCTGTGGATGAATTCCGCAGCCAGATGGAGTACATCGCGCGCAATTGCAACGTAGTCAGCCTGGACGACATTGCCGATGGCCGGATCGACCGCGCCGCTCCGTCGAAACATTGCGTCGCTATCACCTTTGATGACGGCTATCGCGACAATTTCACGTCAGCGTTTCCGGTGCTGAAGGAACTCGGCATCCCGGCCACCGTTTACCTGGCTACCGGCTACGTGGGGACCAGCCAGATTCCGTGGTACGACCAGGTCTGCCTGGCGTTCAAGCTGACAACGCGGCCAGCTCTGGATTTGGGAATGGACAGTGCGCCCGCTGGTTCGCTCGCCCCGCAGAGTGATCGCCTGGCGTTGCTCGACCAGACGCTTGGTTGGCTGCAAGGCCTTGAGGACGATTGCCGCCGCAAGGCAATGTCCAGCCTCTTCGCAGCGCTAGGTGCGCCGCCTTCGCTGACATTGCCCAACTACATGCTGAGTTGGGAAGAAGTCCGCCAGATGAAGGCGCACCAGATCACGTTCGGCGCGCACACCGTGAGCCATCCTGTGCTGTCTCGGGTCACCAGCGCTCAGGTACAGCAGGAGATTACGGCTTCCAAGAAGACGATTGAGCAAAAGCTGCAGACCCCGGTCCGGCACTTTGCTTATCCGTTTGGGAGATCGTTCCACTTTACGCAGGAAGCCAAGCAGTGCCTGCAGCAAAACGGTTACAGCACGGCGGTCACCACTGAATTCGGGTTCAACCAGCCCGGAGACGATCCGCTGGAGTTGAAGCGCTTCACTCCCTGGGGACGTGACCGCGCAACTTTTATTTTGCAACTCGACTGGTACCGGTTTGCCGGATTCGGGCTTGTACCCAAGCAGGCTGAGCCGCCCGCACTGCCGGTTGCCGCGGCGCAGGCGAAATTGAGGGACATAAAGCTGTGAACGAGCAACTCGCCAAATTGTTCCGCAATGCCGCGGTGTACGGCTTCGGCCGCATCCTGGGGAAGGTCATCAGTTTCCTGCTGATTCCCTTCTACACCCACTATTTTTCCGCGGGCGAATACGGCGTGATGGAGATCCTGAACCTCACGGCGATGATTGCCACGGTGCTGCTGGCTCCAGGGCTGTCCACGGCCGTCATGCGTTTTTATTACGACACCGACGACGACAAGGAAAAGAAGCTGGTGATCAGCACCGGACTGATTACCACTCTGCTGGTTGGAGGCGCTGCTGCTGTGGTTACGCTTCTCTTCCCGAACGCCGTATCACAAGCTTTGCTGGGCAGCGCAAAGTACAGAACACTGGTGCAGCTTGTGGCCCTTGGGTTCTTCTTCACGTTCTCCGCCGATATTGGCTGGGTTTACCTGCGCGGCAAACAGCGTTCCGGCTTGTACACCTTCCTCACGCAGGGATTTCTCCTGCTCTCAGTGGGACTCAACATTTACTTTGTCGCCGTACTTAAGCTGGGGATAGCAGGATCGTTCTGGGCCAACCTCGCCGCCGCCGGCGCCGTGTGGGCCGCGCTCATGGTCCTGACGCTCCGCGAAACCGGCGTGCGGATCTCCGGGACCAAGCTGTTCAAGCTCCTCAAATTTGGCGCGCCGCTGTTTACCGTGTGGGTGGCGGCGTTCGTATTGAATTTCTCTGACCGCTTCTTCCTGCAGCGCTTTCACGGAATTGACGCGGTGGGCGTGTACGCCGTGGGCTACAAGTTCGCTTACGTCCTGAGCTTGATGGCCATCCAGCCCTTCCAGCTCATGTGGGAGCCGCAGTCGTATGAGATCGCCAAGCGCGAAGATGCACCGGCGCTCTTCTCGCAGATTTTTACGCTGTACTCGGTCGCTCTGATTACGGTGGCGTTCCTGGTGAGCATCAGCATCCGCGAAGTCTTTGAAGTAATGGTAGGGGCAAGGTTCGCGGACGCTTATCGCTTTGTGCCGCTCCTGGCGTTTGCCTACGTAGTGCAGGGCATGGGGTTGTTCTTTGAGGCGGGGCTGCTGGTCCGCAAGAAGAACGTCACGCTTTCCATCATCGGGATTGCGTCCACGGTGTTTTGCCTGGCGCTGAACTTCGGACTGATCCTCAAATGGGGCGCGTGGGGCGCGGCGTGGGCAACGTTCTTCAGCTTCGCGTTTCTTTCCGTTGCCAGCTACTGGTTCAGCGTGGCCGCGTACCCGGTCCGGTGCAACTTCAAAATCACCCTGCAGGTGCTGGGATGCTGCGCGGCGCTGCTGGCGATTGCCTATTTGTTGCCCGCCGAGTCGTTCATCGTGAGAGTAACCGTCAAGTCTGCTTTGGCGATGATCTTTCTCTTCATGCTGACGCGGCTGCAGTTGCTGCCGCCCGGATTGTTGCGGTCTCTGCGCTCTGATGCAGCGGCCTGGGTGCGCGCGCGTTTTTCGCCGCGTCGTTTGTCAAGTGAGACCGGCCGCGTGTCAAGCCAGGCCAAAGGAGTGAATTAAGTTATGGCTGATGTTTCAGTAGTAATCGCCACTTACAATCGCGCACAACAAGTGCGGGAAGCGATTGATAGCGTGCTGGCGCAGACGGTTCCGGTGCGCGAGATCATTGTTGTGGACGATGGGTCCAAGGACGACACGCGCGAGCAGCTTCTCGCCTACGGCGACCGCGTGCGGTCATTCTTCCAGGCCAATGGAGGCGCGTCCGCGGCGCGTAATCTGGCCATGCGCAATGCAACCGGCGAATGGCTTGCCTTCCTGGATGATGACGACGTCTGGCTGCCCAACAAGATTGAAAAGCAGATGGAACTGGCGGCGCAGAACCCCAAGCTGGGGCTGGTGTACTGCAGCGATTACGCGGTGGACGAGCAGCTCAGCATTCTGTACGCGCGCAACGCCGCAGCGGAGAACCGTGGCGACGTCTTTGACCGCCTGCTGATCAAGAACTTCATTTTCACTTCCTGCGTGATTGCCCGCCGCGATGCGGTGGAAAAAGCCGGCTACATGGACTTGGAATTCAAATTTGCCCAGGACTGGGACCTGTGGCTCAAGGTTCTTGCCGACCGCGAAGCGGATTTTGCCGCCGAACCGCTGGTGCTGTATCGCCAATCGGCTTCAGGCTGTCTCACCCGGGACATGAGAGCCGAAGACCGGCTGCTGGAGATGAAAACCATCAGTGAGCGCGCGATGAAGCTGAGAAAGGTCAGCCCGCAAGCCCAGCGCCGTGCGCGATTTGAAATTGAGAGCCAGTGGGCGGCAACCGACCTGATGCAAGGGACGCATACCGGGGCCATGCGCCATGCCCTTCAGGCCATTGCCGCACAGCCAGGTTCGCTCATGGGTTATCGTCAAGCGGCTTATTCGCTCCTGCCGAGAGGCGCGCGCGAATGGGCAAAGAGCAAGCTGCGGCGAAACAGTGATTCGCCGGCAGCCACTACGCCCGAAAAGGGAAATGCACAGGCAGGAGCGCCTGCGCCACGCGCCACTCCAAGCTCCCCGGCTTCGACAACCACGACTGTGCCGTCGCCCGCGACCGCGCAGAGCACGAAGTTGCCGCCGGTCATCATCATGAACATGTTTTATTCCGGATTGGCGATTGCCCGCGATCTGGCCGGTACAGGACTCAAAGTGATTGGCCTTTCCGCCGACCGCAAGGCCTATGGCAACTTCACGCGCTTTTGCGACGTACGCTTTGCTCCGGATTCGCAGAGTGAGCCGGAAAAGCTTGCCGCGTATCTCAAAAGCGCCGCGGCAGAACTTGGTGGCGCCGTAATCTTCCCCACGCGCGATGCCGACGTAGTTTTTCTCGATCGTCATCGCGAAGACCTCAAGGACTACCGCTTGTCCATTCCCAGCCGGGAATCTCTCCGGAGAGTCCTGGACAAGGGCCAGTTGGTGGAGGCGGCCAAGGCCGCCGGCGTGCCGGCGCCCAGAACGTTGGTGGTCCGCAATGCGAGTGATCTGGAGCGGGTCCCTGCGGAAGCCGGCTTCCCTTGCGTGGTGAAGCCGGTAAGCTCCTACCAGTGGCGAGGCGAAGGAAACTGGCAAGCCGTGGGTTGCCGCAAGGCCTTTCGCGCCGACAGCGCGAGCGAACTGAAGGAAGAATACGGGCGCGTCGCCCAGGTAAATCCGGAAGTGCTGGTGCAGGAGTGGATCCCCGGTTCCACCGCGGACATCGCCATCATGGGCGGATACTTCGGGAACGGATCCGAGCCGCTGGGTTATTTCTGCGCGCGCAAACTGGTGCAGGAACCAGACGACTTCGGCACCGGATGCGTGGTGCAAAACGTCAGCTTGCAGGAGATTGTGGAGCCATCGGCGCGGCTGTGCAAGAGCCTGGCGTATCGCGGCATGGCGGAAATTGAATACAAACGTGACGCCAACACCGGCGAGTACAAGCTGATTGAGATCAACACCCGCCATTGGGACTGGCACCAGCTGGCGCACATGAGCGGCACCAACCTGACGCGCGTCGCCTACAGCGACCTTACCGGGCACAGCCTGGACGCTCACACGTTGCAGCATCCGGGCGGCAAGTGGGTGGCTGAAGACGCGTGGCTGATGTATTCGGCGTCTGGCATCTATAACAAACGCGTCAAACTGAAGACGCTTTTCCGCCAGCTGTCAGGGCCGAAAATGTTCGGCATCTTCAAGTGGGGCGACCCCATGCCTTTCTTGCGCTACGCGTGGAGTTCCATGTTTCCCACCATGAGCAAGATGGCGCTGAGGAAGATCAGGAGTAAGGGCTAAGTTTATGACCAGCTTCAAACATAAATCCGGGAAAAGCAAAATGCGGCTTCTGCTGATGTCCGTTCTTGCGGTGCTGGGCCTTGCGCAGGCCGTGCGTGCCCAATCACTCTGGCAACTGGAAGTTGTGGAAGGCGGTGACGGGCGGAATCTGGGAAAGTACAGTTCGCTGTTCATTGACAGCCATGACAACCTCCACGTCGGCTACTACGATGAGACGCGCCAGGCATTGCGCTACGCGTTCCGCTCCGCGTCCGTCAGCCGCTGGGACATTATGGAAGTTGACGCCAGCGGCGGGTTTGAATCTCTGGCGGTTGACAACAACGGCCACCCGCACTTTGCCTACGTGGGCCCGAGTGAATCCGGCCTGCGCTACGCGTTCTGGGACGGAAAGAAGTGGATCAAGCAAACTCTGGACCCCGAGCACATCAATTTCTTCAACTTCATCCGGATCGCACCTAACGGCCAGCCGCGGATCAGCTACTACCACCGTTTGTACAAAGACGGCACGTATGCGCTGCACTTGAAGTACGCGTTTCTTGACGGCGGGACCTGGTACACGGAAACAGTAGATTCAAGGTCGGCCACCGGCAAATTCAATTCGCTGGCGCTGGACAGCAAGGGCTTGCCCCACATCGCGTATTCCGACGTGGATGCCGGAGACTTGCGCTATGCAAGCTGGGATGGCTCAGAGTGGCACTTCGGCGCTCCGGACACCCATCAGACGTCGGGCGGCTGGACGGGACTTGGCGGCAGCATTGAGCTGGATCAGGCCGGCGATCCTCACATTGCTTATTTTGACGTTGCCCACCGCATGGTCAAGTACGCCAGTTGGACAGCGCAG
>JBGPLR010000202.1:0-6246 GCA_041486545.1 Terriglobia bacterium | reverse complement strand
CGCCGTATCCCGGACCCATCGGCAGCGTGCTGGTGCCGCAACTCGAAGGCGAAAAGTTTGGGCATCTTTCGTTTGCGTCGTCACTGTGCGGCGCGTGCACCAGTGTTTGTCCGGTCAAGATTGATCTGCACCATCATCTGCTGCACAACCGCCGCGACTTTACCAAAGCCGGCGCGGGCAAGCTCACTGACCGGCTCAAGTTCCGCATGTGGAGCGCGGCCATGCGCAGTCCGGCGCTCTACGCCATGGGCGGATGGTTCACCCGCGCCAGCTTGCGCGCGATTTACGGCATGGGCATGAGCGGCTCCGCGCTGGACCCGCTGCGCGCATGGAACCACAGCCGCGCAAACGTGCCGCTGCCCAAAGAGTCTTTCCGCGCGCGGTGGAAGAAGGGTTTGGCCGATGGCAAATAATCCCAGCCGCGAATTGATTCTCGAGCGCATTCGCGCCGGACTAAAAGCCGCCCCGGCGAAGCCGGTTGCCGCGGTGGCGTCATTTGAGCAAGCCTCGCCAATCTTTCGTCTGGTGGAAAAGCCGCTGGAGCGTTTTCAGCAGGAAGCCAAAGCTAACCTGATGGAGGTTTTCCCGGCGGCGGATGCGGCGGCCAGCGTGCAATATCTGGCACGGTTAGTGCATGCGCTTCCCCAGGGAGAAATCTTTGTCCAGGACGCCCCGGTACTTCGCCGCATGGTGGACGCGGCGCGCATCAACCGTCCAGTGCGTTGGTCATTCCAGGGCGGGCCCGCGGAGGCGTCGCAAGCCACGGTCACGCTGGCCGACGCGCTGATCGCGCAAACAGGGTCCATCTTTGTCACAGCGGCCTGCGGGGGACGCGGAGCGTCCGTGGTGGCGCCGGTGCACATCGTGTTCGCGACCACCGGCCAGATCGTCCCTGACCTGCTGACCGCGCTGCGCAACGCCAAGCAGCAAAACAAGCTCGACCAAAATTCCTTTGCCTGCGTGATCAGCGGCTCCAGCCGCACCGCCGACATCGAAAAAATCCTGGTCCAGGGCGCGCACGGGCCCACGCGGCTGGTGGTGATTCTGCAGAGCGGCGGGTAAGGGAGCGCGAAGCACGCCTGATCGCCGTGATCGCGCGTCGTCGCCGACATCGCCGTGATCGGAAGAGCTTAACCGCAGAGGACGCAGAGGTCGCAAAGGGAAGCACTGCCAAGGGCGCTGGTGCGATACGGGTATGGTCTGGATATTGCGCAGGCGGAAGGCGTCAGAAGGTCCGCTATTTGAGAGTTCGGTGTGTGGCGAGTTCCCCAGCACTGATCAGCCGTTCGGTTGAGCGGCGGCCGGGGACGTATCCCGCCAACGGAACGCGAGGCTGGATGACCAAGTCAGCCGCCTGGACCGATCGCAGATAGTGCTTCGGATACAACCACTGGTTGCTGCGGCGACTGTGGTCGAATCCAAGCTGGCGGGCGAAGGCGCTCCACGCCCATACGTCGGACGCGATGACGAATTCCGCACCCAGTTTGCAGCACGCTTCTGTGGGAAGCACGCAGGAGATGCCGCCGTCTTTGAGTTTTTCGCCTTCGCGCAGCACCGGCCAGCGCAATCCAGCGAGAGCGCAACTGGCGTTGATGGCCGACGCCAGGTTTCCGGCCAGCAGGACGCGCGGTTGGCGGTCAGCCGTCGCAGTGGCCACTGCGGCAAACGGCAGCGCGAGATCAGAGAACTCAAGCGGCAAGCGTTGGCGGCAGAAACTTTCAATCCCTCGGCCATTCAACAGGCTGGGCCAGAAAACTTCGTGGGCCATGGCGGTCAGTCCTTGCCAGCCCATGCCTGCGGCCATCCCCGCGCCCACCAGGCTGCCCGCGCTGGTTCCAGTCACCACGCAAGGATGTATCCCCAACTCAGCCAGGGCTTTGATGACTCCGATGTGCGCGATGCCGCGAACCGATCCGCCGCTCAGGGCCAGGCCGACGCGCAGGGAAGGGAGGTGGTGCAAGTCCAGCATCAGGGTCGATTATAGACTCGACGTTGACTCCCATCTTCGCCAAGGGCGGGCGAAAGGGTGGGTTACCCGCCGTGGTCCGTTGCAGGGTGTGCCCCGAAGCGAAATCCCTCAACTGAGCGTGTACAAGTATTCTTGATCGTCCAGCGCTCTCGTTACGCGCACCTTGTTGCCCTCCAACCAGTAGTCAACCTGCACCGTGAAGTGGGGCGTACCAGTGGCTCCTGAAAACCCGTTCCAACTCACCAGGGGAACCCACGGGGCGTTATCCACTTCCCGCCTGATCTTTGTGAATCCGAGTCTCTTTGCCTCCGTCTTTAGTTCGTCAAGAGAAGCCGCCATCTCGCCTTTCCCCTTTTCCGGTAAAGATTCTTCGTTGAAGTGCCACGTTCTAAGAGCCATTGTCTCCATGAGGCTCTCCTCAGAGCCGAACAACGAGAACGCGTTCAAGTTGTGCTCATCCAACCTCTTCAAGACTTTGACCCGCTCGGAATAGGGAATGTTGAACTTCCAAAAACTCCCCTGACTCTGATTGGGCCATTCAAACACCTTTTGATATTGCTCAAAGCGCCAGTCGCCATCAAAAACAACGCACAGGGTGTAATCGCACTGCTGCAGAAAGTGCCGCCGATGAGTTTTAGCGTATGGGCCAAGACGGTAAATAAGGGGCATCTGATTTCCATGCACCCTGAAGGCCGCTTCTGAAAACACATGGATCGAGACTCTGGCTTTGCTGGCGTCATCATTGCGTAGCTTGCAAAATGCGAAATAAGCCGCAACATACGCCGAACGGCTCCAGTCCAGCAGTGGCGATGGAAAACCCTGGTGACGCAGATGTACCATGTAGGAATAGGCCGGAAAGTTTCCAAAACTGAGCTTGAGACTGAATTTATCGTATTCTTCTACCCATTTCTCCACCGTTGGATAGTCGGGTATGTCCCATTCCTTGTTTGTAAGGCTCTCGATCTCAGTTTTGGCTTGCGAGATTGAGTGGTAGTAATCTTTGAAAAGAGTGCTTTGTCCGCATGGCTCACGATCCAGAGTCGTGCTGAGAGGCCAGCAAGAGTTGCTTTGGCCACGGAACAGAAGTCGTCGCTTTTGCTTGCGGATGTCTTTTAGCTGCTCTTCGAATTCCTCCCAAGTGTTTACGTTCCGTTCCCCTAACTCTACGGGAATTTTTGTGCCGCTCATGCTTCGTCTTCCCTTTCAAATCAAAACAGTTGGGCGGGTGGCTGACCCTTCCTCAGCTTTTTCTCTTCACTAGAATACTCGAGGGGCACCTGGCTGGGGTTCAGAGATTCACAGTTCGCAAGGCCCAGCTTTGGTGTTCAGTGATGACAGCAACGACCCCCGTACCTTTATCGGCAAGAGATGCTCCTTCTACCACGGTAATGCCCTGGTATGTGCCTGACCGGCAGACTCCGATATCGGCCGGATCGGAGTAATCCTTTTTATGACCATGGCGATGTCCACAGAAGACTACGATGTCGTGCCCGTCAGCGGCAGCGGCTTTCAACGTGTCCAGCAGACTCAACAGGTCCTCAATGCCGAATGCGAGAAAAGCCCATCGCTGCAAATCAGCCCATACGCGCCGCGGCATTGGTTCATCGCTCCAACGCAGAGGAGCGTGATGGACGAGAATCAGATGTCGCTGAACTATGCCTTCCGTCAGCATCTGCCGCAGCCGTGCCAACTGCGGGTCACCCAGTTCGCCCCAAGCGCTACCCGACATTGTGGGATCCGGCGATACTGAGTTTAAGATCAAGACCTCGCTCCCGTCTTCTAATGTTGCGCGAAGCGGGAAGGGTTCGTACCACAGTTCATCTACATACAGAGAACGAAGATACATCTCCCGAAAGATGCCGGGATGCTTGAGGAGCTGCGGCCAACCTGCTTTTGGAGGACTTCCCGGATAGAGTTCCTCGCCTGCTGCTACCAGTTCCGAGAGTGCAGCCGTGTCAAATGGCTGAAGTCGAAGGTGGCGGCGCGTGCGTTCCAATACCTCTTCAAACCTGGCATCGCGTTCCTTGGCCCGTTCCAGTCGATCAGCCAGCGGCTGACCCGTGCAATCCAGGATCGGAGGATGGAATCGAACGGCTTCTTCCAGGTAACGCATCATCAATAAGCCGTTGGTCCCGGACGGCCCGGAGCCTTGGAAGCCAGCGCTGCCCAGTGCCAATAGTTGGTCTGTTGCGGAATAGGCTGTCCCTAAATCGTGATTGCCCGGCGCCAAAAGAACTTTGACGGCTGGCGCGGATTTCAGAATAGGCTTCAGGATTTCCGCGGCTTCTTGGTACTCGATGGGCAGGCCATGATCGGTCAAATCACCGGTAATCAGAAGCACCTCTGGAGAGCGTGTGATTATGATGCCCACAAGACCAGCGAGCCTTTGGTTTCCACCGCTTCCACCTTCGATGCGCGTTGCACCTTGGGCAACTAGATGAACATCCGTGATATGCAGGGCTAGGGGTGTCTCGGCGGCCAACGGCTGCGGAGTGGAGCCCTCCGCGACGGGGAAATCTTTGTATGTTTGGCGCGCGAGGCGCATTGTAAAGTGTGCGGAGAGAGCCAGGTAGACGGCGGCGCTTATGGATACAGGAATGGCGACCCACTGGGGCTTGGCCGCTGCAGGAAAGACGGTGCCCGTGGCGATCACAAGCGCAAAGTACTTGAACCGAATTGCAACTCGAAAACGCGGAGCCAGCTTGAGTCCCGGAGGAAACCCGAGTGATGAGGTTAACTCCGAGAAGTATAGGACGCACATGAATGCACCAAGACTGGCGCCCACCCTGGCCGCAGAAGAACTCCAGGCCGGAAAATCGATCTTCGCGTGCTGAATGCCTGGAACGAAGAAATAGCCGGCGATAACGCCGGCTGTAACGATCGGCCAGAGCATATCACCGACACGCACAAAGGTGGCAAGAAGAGCTGGCCAGAACGCCCGCACCTCTTTGAAAACAGTAAAATATATGATTCCGGCTACGACGGTGATACCCAAACCGAGAAGCGCTAAGTCGGTCATCGCCAGCAAGACCGCTTGTAGCGCGGGGAAACATCCCAAAATTAGCCATAGGAACCCGAACTGAATCGCACCCGGGATCAGACTACGGAACCACCGTTTCATCGAGCATGAGTATAGCCCCGGAGGTTGCACTAATTCTGATCCAGTAGGAATGCTTTTCGGAAAACCGAAATTAAAGATGCATGAGGCGGGGGCCAAGCCTTCCTCAGCTCTTTCTCTTCCTTAGAATACTTGAGGGTGGGAGATAGTGAGTCGCCGACTTCACTGGTCCTTCTTCTGGCCCTCGATTCGGATGGGACTCCTCAACGCGTAATCAAGCCCTTAGGGCACAACGTGATTTTATATCCCAGCCTTGCATTTGACTATTGCGTTCCGGATGCGCCTGCGCGCGGGCCTTCGGCAGAGTGGAGGTTGTTATCTGTGAAGCTTGTCGGCCCTTTTTCGCTTCGCTCACCCCTACCTGAAGGCACGGGCTGCGTCGTGCCCTGATACGAACCTTCCAGAATCGCCGACATCCACGGCAGGCCGGGACAGGTCGTGCGTGATCGCAACGTCATCGCCGTCATCGGAAAAACCCCAAACCGCAGAGGGCACCCGTTCGACTCCCCTTTCGCAGACTCAGGGTCGCTCAGGGCAAGCTACGAAGCACGGAGGTCGGAAGAAGACGCCGCCGGGCGATGGGGAGGGAAGCTGGACAGTTGTGGCGGGCTATCGCGACGCTGGAGCGGAGCCGATCCCTCACCGCTTGCGGCTCACCAAGGCTCGCCTCAGCGGTTCGGGATGACACGTCGTGGACTAGGGGGGCCTTGTGCAGGCGGAGCCGATCCCTCACGGCTTGCGGCTCACCAAGGCGCGCCTCAGCGGTTCGGGATGGCACGTCGCGGCTTCCGGGGCTTTGTGCAGGCGGAGCGGATCCCTCACCGCTTGCGGCTCACCAAGGCTCGCCCCAGCGGTTCGGGATGACACGTCGTGGGCCAGGGGATTCTGTGCCGGCGGAGGTGAACCTTTTTGTCCCAAAGGACACTTGACAGGCGGGCGGGAGAATGAACTAGTTCGCTATGGATTCGCTGAGCATAATACGCTACGCTCCAGCAGCCCTGAGGGGTGGATGGCTTGGATCTTTGAAAAAAGAAGAATAGTACTTGGTACTTAGTATTTGGCACTTGGCAAAGGCTGCGACCTTCAGCCGATCCTTGGGTGACATTGGGTGACGTTGGGTGAGATTGGGTGAAACAGGGGGGGGAGGGGGAGGGGGGCG
>JBGPLR010000201.1:0-6253 GCA_041486545.1 Terriglobia bacterium | reverse complement strand
CGGCGTTGTTTTCACCGGTCTTTTTCCGCGCCTCGGTGAGCGCCTGGAACAGAGACTCCACTTGCGCATGATCGGAATCGTCAGAGAATGCCATGCTGAACGGACGGTCTTCTGTCACCGGGCCATGATGCCGCAGCGCTTTCTGCGCCTCATGTTCCTCGTCCGTGCGCAGTCCCTGGATTCCCAGCACCGCGTCCTGTGGCCGCCGGTATCCTTCTTCCTTGATGATAAGTTTTTGCTGCCACAGTGCGTTGTAAAGCGCGTAGCGCTGCTGGATGGTGGTATAGCGGAAACGCTGGGCATAATTCATTCGATGCCCATCCGAATATTTCTTGAGCAGGTTCTTGACTTTCCATTCAATCTCGGACGGCGGTTTCTTGGAGCCTCCGCCAAAATACATGTCGTACTCCACCTTCAGCCGGCGAAGCTGGTCTTCCAGCACGTTAAGTTCGTCGTCAATCGCCAAAGGGACGGCTCCATTTCCAATTTCAAAGTATTTCCAATTTCAAAGCTCGGCTCGCTCCATGGGGAGCATTTACGCGGAATATACCACACACCACCCCACGCTCCTACGTGCTCAAGGTACAGGGGCTTACCCGCACCGCGGTGCTTTGTCCTGGCGGCTGGTCCCGCTTTAATTTCATGTCGGTTTTCGCCGCTTCACGTTTCATCACTCTGCCGGCCAATCTGAAAGTCAGGCATTTCATCTGCTTGGGAATTGCATCTAATGATTCTGTATGGTCCCTAAAAGCGTTTCCAAAAACCGCACCCGGATCGTTATTGCCGACGATCACACTGTATTGCGTGAATCTCTGGCGGCGTTGCTCGCCACCCAGCCGGATTTCGTCGTCGAAGGCCGCGCTGCCAATGGGCAGGAGGCGGTCACCATGGTGCAGGAACATCCTCCGGACGTGCTGCTGCTGGACCTCTTCATGCCCGAAGGCGACGGGTTTGAAGTGCTGCGCACCCTGGACCGGGCCGGCAGCCGCGTGGCCGCTGTGGTGCTCACGGGTTCTGACAATGAACTGGATTACGCGCAGGTGGTCAAACTGGGCGCGCGCGGCCTGGTATTGAAGAGTGACGGTCCGGAAAAACTCTTTGCCGCCATCCGCACCGTTGCCAATGGCGAGCTGGCCTTCTCGGATGAGCTTGCGCAGCAGGTCCTCACCACCATGACCGCGGAGTCAAAAACCTCCGCCAACACCATGAGCCGGCTTTCCACGCGCGAACGCCAGATCGCTTACCATGTGGCCCGCGGCATGAAGAACAAAGATATTGGCGGGGCGCTCTCCATCAGCGAAAACACCGTCAAGCGCCACTTGCAGAGCATCTTTACCAAAACCGGCGCACGCGACCGCCTGGAACTGGCCGTGCTGGCGTTGAGTGAGGTAAGCAAGGCCGCATGAGCTTTTCTGAAGCCCCGAATCCCGCGACGTCAGCAATCCTGGTTCTTTGTTAAGGGGTGCGAGCGGATGAGGGGACCCTATGAACACGACGCTTTGAAAGGGATGTACCAACCCTCAGCATATTGTTTGTTATAGGGATTTCAGAAAAAGCTAATTGCTATCTGCTCGGCTACTTTCCCGCCCCGGCCGCCATCTTTTTCACCATGGCCAGCACCAGTTTGCGATCACTGTCATTCAGGCTCATGGAGTAGCGGCGAATCTGGGTAAGAAAGCGCACTTCGTCTTCCGTAAGCGGGGGAAGATTTTTGGCGTTGCCGTTGGAAAAATGGTCGGCAAAAAACTGGCCCAGGGGTAATTCCATGGCGCCGGCAATTTTCGAAAGCGTATCCAGAGAGGGGATGGTATGGCCGTTTTCCACGCGCGACAGGTAACAGCGCAAAAGCCCGGTACGCTTCTCAATGTCGCCCTGCGACATGCCCTTCTGCAGCCGATAAGTCCTGATTGTTTCGCCGATATTCATGCTGGAGCCAGCTTATGATATTGTTCCCAGGGGTTGATTGGATAGTAATCAGAGGCGCACCTTTCTGCAAGCACATTTTTTGTCAGCAAAGCTTTCGCAGCCAGGATTCAGCAAGTCACTTGCCTGGTCTACCAAAAACTGCATATTTACTTGCATATAAAGCCACATGCCTGAACTCCTGCCTCTTTTTGTTTGTGATTTCCACAACTAGCTGGCAGCTTGCTCTCCCGAAGAGGAATGCAACGCCAGCTCCATAAACAATGTCTTGCCCACTGGAGTGTTGTAATACGGAACAGTCTCCGCAAACCCCAATTCGCGATACATCTCAATCGCATCATCCATCTTGCCCGGTATGGTGTCCAATCTCATCCGTGAATACCCGGCCTCGGCCGCTTGTCCGATGACCCGTTCCACCAGGATGCGGCCAATTCGGCAGCCACGAAACTCTGGGCGCACGTAAAGACGTTTCATCTCACACAAGCCGGGTTCCTCCAATGCGCGCAAGGCAATCACACCCGCGGGCCGTCCGTCCCAAAAGGCAAGAAGAAGTCGCCCTGATGGCGGCGCGTATTTCCCCGGCAAAGACCGCATCTCCTCTTCAAAGCCCTGAAAGCAGAGGTTGAATTCCAACCAGGTTGCATATTCCACCATCAGTTCCCGTGCCGTACCGATGTGCCCGGCAGTTTCGGCCTGTATGATCGTTAGCATTCTGGAAACTCATCCTGTCTTTGCGTGGCGGCCCGATCTTCGTTTCCTGCTGTTCTCTTTCATTCAGTTCTCTTCCATTCCACCGATAAGGCGGTCATGCCAGCGGGAAAAGAGCAGCAGGGCGGTGATCGCGCCGATTGCCGCTGTCGCCATGTCTTCCTGCGTGTCCCAGGGATCGCCCTGCGTCCCCAGGAACGAATCCGCAGCCGTACCGGTGGCCACCGAAATCCGCCACTCCAGAAGTTCATACGCGGCACTGATGGCCAGGCAGATACTCAATACGATGTAAAAAAGCCAGCCGCGGCGCAAAACAACTTTGCGGCGCAACAACACTTCGCGAGCAACCAGCGCCGGGACAAAGCCCTGGGCAAAATGGCCTACGCGGTCGTAATCATTGCGCAGCAGATGGAAGTGGTCGCGGACCCAATCACCCAGTGGGACCAGCGCGTAGGTGTAATGTCCGCCGACAAACAGGATGCAGGCGTGGATGGTTATCAACACGTAAACAAACGTGGTGAACGGGAACCTGCGGTAGGTGGCGGCCAGCACGCCCAGCGCGATCAGCGCCGGGAAGACCTCAAGACTCCAGGTGAAGTAGTCGTGAGGATGAATGGCGGACCACGCCAGCACCAGGACAAACACGCTCATCAGGACCAGCAACGCGGGTTTTTGCTCAGGCAGCATGGCACACGATCCTTTTCGCAAACGCTACCCCATCAGCATGCCGCCGTTGACTTTGAGAACGTGGCCGGTGATGTAACTGGCTTCGTCCGATGCCAGAAAACGCACGGCGTGGGCAACTTCCATATCGGTGCCGGGGCGGCCGAGGGGGATCATCTCGTTGACTTTGGACTTCAACTCCTCTGAGAGCCCTTCCGTCATGGCGGTGGCGATATAGCCCGGCGCCACGGCGTTCACGGTAATGCTGCGCGAGGCCACTTCGCGGGCCATGGCCATGGTGAATCCGATCAGCCCGGCTTTGGCGGCGGCATAGTTGGCCTGTCCGGCCTGTCCCGTCTGGCCGAAGACGCTGGTGATATTGATGATGCGTCCCCAGCGCTGCTTCAGCATGCCGGCGATCACCGCCTGGGTGCAGAAGAAGGCGCCGCTGAGGTTGGTCTGGAGCACGGCGTCCCAGTCAGCGCGTTTCATGCGCATGAGCAGCGTGTCCCGCGTGATGCCCGCGTTGTTGACCAGGATGTCAATCTTGCCGAAGCGGTCCTGGGCGGCTTTCACCGCAGCTTTGACTTCGTCTTCATTGGCCACGTCCATGCGAAACGCCGCGGCTTGACCACCTTTGGCTTCGATTTCCTTGACCACGTCCGCCAGTTTGGCCTCATTGCGCGCGGCCAGAGCGACGGAAGCTCCGCTTTGGGCCAGCGCGAGCGCGCATGCGCGTCCGATTCCCTGCGAAGCGCCAGTGACCAGGGCCACGTGGTTTGTTGCTTCCGGCATGTTTGCTGATGGTCTCCTTCCGGGGAAAGTAACAGCGCATTATATAAGGAGCCAAGTTGAAAACGCCTGGCAACCGGACGCTCCGCAGCGCAATTTCGGATCCATACCCACATTACCAAGGGCGAAAAGAGTCAAGGGTTTACCCCATGCAAAATGCCAAAGTCTCCTGATTGCAAGGGCGAGCGCAATGCGGCATCCTCTGTACAGATTGAGGCTGTCTTCCGGGCCGCTCGGGTGGATGTTTTGCCTGAACGGTACGCGGCAGCCTCATCTCTTAGACGGATGAGCTAGTAACGCGCAAGGGTTTCACCGCAGTTGCCCGCGAGTGAAACCGAAAATGAGCGAACGCGCATCGGTGCTTCATCACACCGGAAAGCAGCGCAGCCAAAGCCGCGGAGGTTGGTTCTACCGTGGCGCACGCTTCCGGCGTTTGGCGCCAATCAAGCGCAGGAAGCAACGAATCGCCCGGGCCTGACCGCCCGGGCTTTTCGCTTTCTGGGCCGCTGGGACGCCCAAAGGGATGGCCCACCGCTCGGGATTTGTAAGGACCATTCCGTCTTAAGCGATGCGTCGTTTCCTTAGCGATTGGCCGTTTTTTAGCGATAAGTCAGCGGTATCCACTCCGCGCCGCGCTTGATCGCCAACTGAATGGGCCGCGGCGGACCTTTGCGCGGGACTGTGACTTCAGCCCACAGCTCATCGCGCGTTCCGCGATTGATGTTGGGAAACTCGGCGTGCTCCGGAAGAAAAAACGCAACGTTCGGCGACAAAAGATAAACATCGGTGCCCGGCTGATTGGGCTGCCGGTTCCATGTGGAAATGCTCATCCCCGTGGGCGTCTCTGTTTTGTGGGCCACCAGCTGTCCGTTCTCCACGGAAAGCCGGACGTACTCTGGAGCGTATCCGTACTCGGGCCCGGGCTTGTGCATAGCGAGTTCCACGGCGTGAACTTGCAAACTCAAAGTGATGTAACGCCCGCGGATGGGCATGGCAGGGTCCACTTGCTCGGTTCGCACCCAGATGCGTGGACGCGTTTTACGGTCATACAGCAGCTTGCCTCCCAGACTCAGGACGATGAGGATGTGAATGAGCGCGACGGCCACTCCTTTTCCCAAAGCATTCATTGTGTTCCTCCCGTCGACGCTGCGCGGGCAATCAAGTCAGTGCGCAAGCGGTTCAGCACCCAGCCTCCAGCCAGGAAAATTACGCCCATCAGGATCAGGCCCATGGACCGGCCCAGCTTGTCCAGGACGTCAGAGAAGTAGAAGGTGATCACGTCCAGGGCGAAGATCGCGGTGCCGAAGTTGATGAAGAGCCGGCGATTGTCGCGCACGCCCCACCAGCAAAGTCCGCAAGCGCCGAGCCCGACCCACAGATAAAGCCACGGGTTATGTCCCGGGCTGTGCAGCCGGCTCAGCATGGCCAGCACAAAGACCCACGCCGCAGCGGCGAACATGGGCGCAGAATCCTTTTTTCTGATCAGCGCCGCAATGCCCAGCACGGGGACGTAGGCCGCAACGTAGCCCAACACCAGCAAGTGGGCGGGAAGTCCGGGGTGACGGGTTGACCAGCCCAAGCCGTAGTCATAGGTCTCGCCTGACCACATCACATCGCCGATGAACGGGATCAGCGCGAAGGCGCCAATCCACACCATGCCCAGGCGCAAAGCGCGGTTGGGTTCACGCGGCGTGGCCGAGAAATAAAGAATCGTGAGCAACAAAAACCCCTGCGCGGCAATGTTCCACGCGCCACGATAGCTCTCCGTCGCCAGGCTCCATTCGCCGCCAATCCACCAGGGAATCAGCACTGCGGCCAGCAGCGCCTGCGGCCACTGGCGGAGAATCAGCCACGCCAGCACCGCGCCCGCCGACCACATCATCAGCCCGCCGGGCCAGTGCTCTTCCAGATTGAAAATCTGGCCGGCAAGATAAATGCCCGCGCCCAGTGACACCGTCCCGGCCACGTGCAGGGCCACGCCGATGGCCGGCACCTTGGGTCCCAGCAGGCTGGCGACCAGGTGAAACACCGCCACCATGCCCAGCACCAGGCTGAAGCGCTGCATGGGCGACATGTCGTCCCAGTGTGCGGCCACAAACAGCAGGATGCCGGCGCATAGCATGAGCGCCCCAAACCCGACGCCCAGCATCGCCGGCCAGCCCAGGCG
>JBGPLR010000200.1:0-6274 GCA_041486545.1 Terriglobia bacterium | reverse complement strand
GTTTGATGCCCGCGGTCCTGAAGGTAAAGCCGCAGGGGTCCGCGGCGTCATGGGGGATGGTGAACGGAGTCACGCTGATGTCGGCGACGGTGAAGCTGCGTCCGGCGAGAAAATGTTCGCGGCGCTCCAGGGTTACCGGCTTGCCGTCGCGGCCTTTGGTCTCGCGACGCCACCTCTGATACGTGGACTCGGTGATGTACACCGGAACTTTCAGCTTGCGCGCCAGCACGTCCAGGCCGGCCACGTGGTCCTGGTGCTCGTGCGAAACCACGATGGCCTGCAGCCGCTCCGGGTCTTCTCCCGCGGCCCGCATCCGCTTCAAGGTTTCGCGGCAAGAGATACCGGCGTCCACCAGGATACTGGCGTTGTCGCTGGAGAGAACTGTGCAGTTCCCCCGGCTCCCGCTCGCCAAAACTGTCATTCGCACCGGCACTGATGAGAAGGATATCGGGATTCGATGCTGGAGGGAAGAAAAAACGGCAGCGGAACCTGCGCAGCACTGTTGCCGCTACAGCACTTTAACTTCGACCACGGTCTCCACGCCGCTTTGGCATTCGCGATACACCCACACTTTGTGCAGACCGGACCCGGCGGGCGCGCGATAACTGTCCACGATGCGGTCCATGATTTCCTGCACGGTGGCGTTCTTCATGTGGACCACCGTGGGACGCTGCTTGCGCGGCGCCGGGCTCCGCGACGATGCCTGCCGCGCAAAGCGCACGTGGCGCTTGGCCATGTACGCGGCAACTTCTTCAGTCTTCCACAACGCGGCCAAGGCCGCCTGCGGAGGCCGGTCTTCAATCACCAGAAACTCTTTTACACGGACTTTCAGCAATCCGGCGCGCGCGGAATTGTCAGTAACGCGCACGCGGCCTTCGCCGGCTTCGCGCCACTGCAGGTCAGGATAGCGCTTGCTGATTTCGTTCAGCGCCGCGGCCATGGGCTCCAGCATCACCGGCGCACGAAAGGTGTACACCTGCACAATGTTGCGCGAGCCACATTGCCCGCGCTCGACGATAGATCCGGTATGGTGCGCTTTGTCCAGGATGCTGACCACCGCGGTGGTTAAACTCCACTCCGCGGCGTCGGCTGGCGGCGAGGGTGCAGGCGACGCAGCGGCCTTGGGCGATGATTTGCCGCTTTGCCCGCCGGACGATTTGGCGCCGGCCGGAGATGGTGATTTCTTCGCGTCACCGGGCGCAGAGTCCTGCGGCGGCCGGCTGCAGCTGATGAGCAGCAAAGCCACCACAAGCCCGGTTGCCGGCAAGTATTTGTTTCTGATCATGAGTGAAGTGCGGAACAGCATAGCAGGATAGCGGCGGGGCGAGCCAGAGGGTGTTTGGGAGTTCAAGAAAAATGAGCTCAGATCTGTAACGCTCCCGGCTCGACTTGCACTGTCCTTTTAGGTTCTTTATGACCTAGGGCCTGAGTGCCTATGCTTTCAGATTCCGGTATTCCTGACGTGGAGCTAAGCCACACGACGACCGCAACTGGTCCTCTTTCTGTTCTTACGTCGAATCGACTCGACGTGAAGGTGAAGAATCACACAGATATCTTTTTGAGGGTCGTTGATGGCGCACCCCGAAAAGCAGTCGCCCAGTGATGGAGGCCCGGCGGGTTTAGTTATTGGTGTAATACACCGTAGCTTTTTTCTTGGGTGTGGCTTGAGCTTCGGGGGCTGGAGCTGTGCGCGGGGCAGGGGCCGTCTGCGGCGCGGGCGCTGACGAAGCTGCCAGGGCCGGAGCTGATGCGCTCGCCGGGGCCGGCGCAGGTGCGGCCGCGCGCGCTACCGGCGCTGCTGCGGGAGCAGCGGCCGACTTGGTCGCAGGTTTCGCCGGCTGCACAGACTTTTGCTTCTTCTCAGGAACGGTGTCATCCACCACAATTCTCTTCACGCCATCGGAGCCGGTGATGACATGCGACCCGGACCCGGACTTGCTGCCCGTGGAGGTTGCGGTGTAAGGCGGCATACGCCCTTTGGTTTCCATGGAGACCGCGGCGGTCTGGATGTAGGAAGAGAATTCGCGGCGCAGGCGAATCAGCGCGTTGTAGTCTTCGTTGAGCGGAGCAATTTCTTCTTTCTTGCCGCGGGACTCGGCGGTGGTGAGCAGAGAATCCAGGGATTCGCAGACCACGCTCAGGTTGTCATACAGCTTAAAAGTTGAGGAAAGACTGCCGCGCGCGATCTGGACGTCATGAATGAGTCCGGGCATGGCGCCGCGCAGGTTGCGCTGCAGTGACGCGGCCACCTGCTGCGCCTGCTGCTGGTGCTGGTCCTTGGAGCGGAGAATGCTCTTGGTCCATCCGCTTCCCCACTTGTCCACTTGCAGGCCGGCGATGTCATTGTCCGCAGCCTGCGACACGCGTTCCAGGTCGGCCAGGGTCGCGTTGAGATCATGGCGAACGCCAACCGCCGCCGAGGCCGGCACGGCTGCAGCAGCCGTCTGCGGGCTGTGTGGCTGCCGGCTCTGACCAAGCAGGCCCATGCTGAACATGCTGAATAGAAAGGCCAAGAGACTGATGATCAACGGAAACCGGCGATGAGAATCCCGGTCGGCGCCAAAATTGCGCCAAAGATGAAGTGCTGTGGTCATGTGGGAAACTCCTGTGTGCAATTAAGAATAACGTCTGCCGGCGCGAACCACAGGATTACGGTTGTTCACCTCCGCAGCACAAGAGGGCAGTTACCAGCCGAATAGGGGGCATGACCTTCAGGGGGAGATCGAGGCTCGAACTTACCACTGATTAAACACGGATGACACTGATCAAGAAGGCAATTGGCAAATAGCAATAAGCCGTTCAGCAAGAACGTTCAACAATCAGTGTCATCAGTGCTGATCTGTGGTGAGGTCTTCCGATCCTCAGCCTACTTGTGGCCGTCGTTATCTCCCTGCTCGAAGGCGCTAAAGCGCGCGCGCATACGCGACACCGTGAAATGCCGCACCTGGGCACACCATTGCGAATCAACCGCCTGCGGCAGACCGAACACGCGCAAGTCCAGCGCCAGGTTGGTGACGTACAAAAACTTTCCGTCGTTGCTGAAGGACAAGCTGGCCGGGAACAGCAGTCCATGAGGAAGGCCGTTGCGGTCCACGCCTTCAAAGTCGCCGAGCTTGGCCAGGAGTTTTCCGCTGGGGCTGACCACATCAATTTCGTCGCCCTGGTTGGCGGCGACCCAGAGATTGTCATGGGCATCAATGGCGATCCCGTCCGCCCCGTTGATGCTGTTCACAAACACTGAAGGCTTACCCGGGGCGCCGTTGCTCACCGGAATCTGCACCACGGTGTCATTGCCGGTGTTGGCCACAAACAGCGTGTTGCCCGCGTGGTTGAACTCCATGCCATTGGCGCCGAAGGGCGGGATTCCCGCGGTGGTGAGCAAAGGATCGGTCACCCAGGCCGTGCCCGCGCCACCGCCGGAACCGGTCTTCCAGATGATCCCCTGGAAGGAATCCGAAACATAAACGTTGCCAGCCTGATCAAAGGTGATCGCGTTCAGGCCCGAGCTGCCGGTGACGGTCATGAAAACTTGTGACGCACCGGTGCGCGAGTCAACGCTGAGCACCTTGCCTGCGCCGAAGTCGGCCACCAGCAAAGCGCCGGTGTGGGGATGAAAGGCGATCCCCAGCGGATGCGGGCTGGAACCGGCGATGCTCACCTGCCGCAGCAAACGGCCTTCACGATTGAACACAAATAACTGCGCCAGCCCGGTGACGCCGCCGTTCTGGTTAAAGCCAAAAGTGGCCACGTAGACGTTGCCGTCCGGGCCAACCGCCAAGCCTTCAGGACCGGTGGCGCCGTCGGGCAGCACGGCGAAAAGTTCAGCCGCGTTGCGGTTCCGGTTTTGGTTTGACGTCCCTTGCTGGCCCATCGCGGCCGACGCAACCAACAGACATGTCAGCACCGCCAGTAACGCGATCGGGTTTGGTTTCTTGCGCGCAATGTTCATGATGCCTCTCTTTATGTCCAGCAGCCACACGGGCCAGGACGCAATATTCGCGGGGATTCTACAGCATTTGGGGTGGTGCATGTTGGCGGACGAGGCGGGCGACAGCCGGCGGTCAGCGGACATGGGGCTTCAAATTCTTGCGAACGCGCAGTTTTTCCAGCAAAGGCGGCAACGAATTGCTGGTTCGCGTCACTAATGTTTAAGCAGAGCTTGCAAACCCAGGGTTGCTCTGAGTATTCAAGGAGAATTCGAAATGACCATGAAAATGATTGACCGGCAAAGCGCCAGCGTGACTATTGTTGACCTGAGCGGGCGTCTGGTTCTGGGCGAAGAGACCGCGCTGCTGCGCAACACTATCCGCGACCTGATCACCAAGGGGAAGAAGAACATCTTGCTGAATCTGGGCGCGGTGCCTTTTATTGACAGCTCCGGCATCGGCGAACTGGTGAGCGCCTTCATTGCCGTCCGCCGGGAAGGCGGCGACGTGAAGCTGCTCAACCTGACCAGGAAAGTTGACCAAGGTCCTGCAGATCGTCAAATTGCGCACCGTTTTTGACGTCTTCGACAACGAAGCTGCCGCGCTCAAGGCGTTCGCCCAGCAAACAGAAACAGCGCCGGAATTGAAGCTCCGGGCGGGATGAAAAGCAACCGCCTGAACATCAAAACCGGCGCCGTGGGATCAGCCGGACGATGCACCTCTACTTCGTCCACTCTCCGTACAACTTGGCGATGGCCGGCGCGATGGTGAAGCCCCAGGCAAACACCGGGAAGTTTTTGAATTTGTCCGGCACCACGTAACGCTGCTGCGCTTCCGCCAACGGCACGCCCTGCTTGAACATGCGTTCAGCATGGTCGGTGATGTCTTCAAACACCTGGCGCAGCGTGGCGATGCCTTCCTGCCCGCAGAGCTGTCCGTGGCCGGGGACGAAGAGCGTCTCTTTGTCCATGGCGGCGAACTTGGCCAGCGTGGCGCGCCAGCCGGAGATGGTGGCTTTCTCGTCAAAACAGACCGGGTACCATCCGCTGAAGAGCAGGTCGCCGGTGTAAACCACGTTCTGCTCGGGCACGCGCACGATCATGTCGGTGCCCGAGTGTCCGGGATAGTGCTCGATCACCGCAGTCAATCCGCCCAGGTCCACCGTGGTTGGCTTGGCTGGATCCAGAGGATGGTTGGGCAGCGCGAGCACGGTGGCGTTTGAAATCTGGAACACCGTGGTGATGGCGTTCAGGTCGCCCTGCGCGTGGGCTTTCTCGGTATCGTTCTTGGCGTCTTTCACCGCTTTTTCAAACGGCGCCAGCACCGCGTTTTTGTCCGCGCCCTGGAGCGGCGAGTAATTCTCCACGATCCGCTTGGCGGCCGAGGCGTGCGCCCATAGCGGCACACCGTTGGCGCCATAAAACGCGTTGCCCATGGAGTGATCAAAGTGATAGTGCGTATCCAGCGCGCCCTTGACCGGCACCTGGCTGACCATGCGTAGGGCGTCCATCTGGAAAGCCGCGCCGCCCGCGGTGGTGAACCCTTCAATCAGCAGGGCGGCGTCTTTGCCCACTAGAAATCCGCCGTTGCACAATGTGGTTGGGCCCTTGGAAGGATCCGAGATGGTGGCGTAAAGACCGTTGCCGATCTTGCGCACCGCGGCAAAGCCTTTGTCCACCAGGGGCGTTTGCGACACGCGCGAATCGGCGCTCAGCGCGCCCAGGCTCTTGGCCAGGGCCGGCAGGGGAACCAGTTGCGCCAGCGCGTAATACGCTCCAAAGCATGATGTATGGGCAAGAAAACTTCTGCGGGAAAGAAACTTCGAGACGTCGTTCAAGGTCCCTCCAGATGGCCGTGAGATTGAAAGGACGACATTCTAGCAGAGCAAAAAGCGGCCCAGCGGGCCGTTACGGCGCCCGAGTCCGGTGAGTCACCGGGACTGGTTGCTGATCCCTGGCTTGCGCTGCGACCGCTGCTCACTGACTTGATTCGAGCACGGGAACCAGGGCATCTCGTATTTGAGCATAGCCGGCGGGAGTGGGGTGCACACCATCCACTGTGTATCCAGACTGACCTGAAAACACCGAACCTAAATCGACGATATCAATGCCAGGAATCGTCTTCAGCTCGTTATTCAGAGGAACGCGCCACATGTCATAGAAATCTGCGGGAGCGTTGCCGTTAGGCTGCATCCAGGGAGCTGGGTGCGCTGGATCGTAAGCGTAGAGCGTGATGCCGCCATTGGATGCCGTCGTGCTAGCGAGGCGGTTTTGATCGTCATAGCCGTAACGCGTGATCCGCCCAATTTGGTCAGTCTCTGAGATCAAGTTGCTCGCTGCATTGTAGGC
>JBGPLR010000199.1:0-6290 GCA_041486545.1 Terriglobia bacterium | reverse complement strand
CTGGCCTTCAACAACGTGGTGCTGGATTCGCTGAACTTTGACGGCATCAACCTGCGCACGAACACGGCTAACTTCAACTGCGTCACCGATCCCACGAACCCCTTCTGCTTGGCGTTCCCCAACACTCCGCCGGCCTCGGCCCTGGCAGGTCCGGCCTGCCCGCCGAACTGCGGACGCGTCCGTCCCATTTCGCCTAACTTGAAGAACCCTGAAATCCACATGTTCAACGCCGGCATTCAGCACCAGTTCGGCAAGGACATGGTGGCCGAAATCCAGTACATCGGACAATTTGGCTCGGGGCTTTTCGGCGAACGTGACACCAACTACCCGGTGATCGCCGCCGATCCGGCGCATCCCGGCTTCTTCTATTTCAAGGCCCGGCCGGACAGCCGCTTTACCGCCGTACGCACCAACGAGAACTCGCGCACGTCGCAGTACAACGGCATGCTGGTCAGCGTGAACAAGCGTCTGTCCCACCACTTCTCCTTGAATGCCAGCTATACCTGGGCGCATGCCATCACGTCGGGTGAAGATTTCTTCGGTCTCTCTGAGCCGGGTGATCCCACCAACATGAAGGCCGAGCGTGGCCCGGCCTTCAACGATGTGCGGCATTCGCTCCAGTTCAACGGCGTGATTGATACCGGCCGCTTGTCCAACACCAACATCCTGCGTTGGTTCACCAATGACATCACCCTGGGCTTCATCGAGCAGATCCAGTCCGGCCGTCCTTATCCCTTCTCCACGGGCACGGGCGGGTTTGCCAGCGCCACCTTCTTTGGAGCAGGCAATGAAACGCAGCAGCGTCCGAACGTGCTTTCGGATGGGACCATCTCCAGCTTGGGACTCGCCTCGGCTGACGGCACCAACGGCCTGTACGGTCCGGGCGCGGTGGCCGCTTGCATCGGCGGGGGGTTCCCGGCCGCGTACTGCAATTCCATCCAAAACACGTTCTTGGCTCCGGCGGACGCCAGCGGCGAGGGAACCATTGACGTCAATGGTGACCCTGTTGACTTCAAGAAGCTCAACGGCAATCTGAAACGCGATGCCGGCCGCGGCAGTCCGTTCCTCCGCACCGACGCTTCCTTGAAGAAGACGTTCCACCTCCCGCATTCGGAGGGCGTTAAGCTTGAATTCCAGGCCGACGTGCTCAACCTCTTCAACCACAGCAATTGGCTGGGCTTTAACGCCAACAACATCCTGTCACTGCTGGCGCCTAGCTATGACCCGGCTTGCACGAACTGCATGCGGACAAACGGGACCTATGCCGGCAACAACGGCCAGATCCTCCACCTGAGCGACATCACCAAGGGCAAGATCAGCCAGAACCTGCTGATCCCCAATTTCGGCGGAGCAGGTGCGCCGCTGATTGGATTGGGTGATCCCGCCACAGTGGACGGCTCACGCTTGTTCCAGCTCTCGTTCCACGTGCGCTTCTAAACCGCAACCTCTGTAACAACCAAAGGCGGGTCTTGAAAAAGACCCGCCTTTTTATTGCGCCCCTCTTAGGGGTTTCCTTATGGCTCCGGACTCGGATTCAGCTCCGCCGCAGAATCCCCGTAAGTAGACAGTTGCTTGATCGTCAACTGCCATACGAACGCCAGCACGCTGCCAATCAGGACCAACGCCAGGCACAGGCCGATCCACATCCCCAGTGCGCCCAGTTTCATCTTGAAGCACAGCCAGCCGCCCAACGGCAACCCGATGGCCCAGTATCCCACCAGGTTTGCCAGAAAGGGCGTGCGCGTGTTGCCCGCGCCGCGGAGAGCGCCCGTGGCCACCACTTGCAGGCCGTCAAACAACTGGAACACCGCCGCCACCAGCAGCAGAGTCGCTCCGGCGTTCACTACCTGGACCTGCGTCGAATAAACTCGCGCAATCGGATGGGAGAAAAACAGCAGCCCTAATCCGGCGCAGGACATGAAACAGACGCCGAAGAACAACGCAGTCCATCCTGCGCGGGCCGCGCCGGCAACGTCGCGCGCGCCAATGGCGTATCCCACGCGGACCGCCGCCGCGCCGCCGATCCCCAGCGGCACCATGTAGGTGAAACTGGCCACGTTCAGCGCGATGTAGTGTCCCGCCAACTGGATGGGACCGAGTCGGCCGATCAGGAATGTCGCAAACGTGAACGCGCCGATCTCCATCAGCAACTGCAGCGCCGCCGGAAATCCCAGGCGCAGAATATAGCGAAGCCGTCTCAGCTCCAGGCGTCGCGATGCCAGCCAGAATCCGCTGTTGCGCTTGCGGTCGTAGTACACCACGGCCGCAGCCAGCGCCGCGGCCATATACACGCGTGAAACGCAAGTCGCCCAGCCTGCTCCCACCACGCCCATGTGCGGGAATCCCAGGTGGCCGTAAACCAGCGCCCAGTTCCCAGCCAGGTTGACCAGGTTCGCAGAGATCAGCGTAAAGACCACTGGTTTCACGATCCCCATGGCCTGCAAGTAGCGGCGCAGCACAAAGTACAGCGCCAGCGGCAACGTGCTCCACACCAGCGCTTTCAGGAACGGGACTGCCTGCGCCACCACCGCCGGCGCCAGCCCGAAATAAGGAAAGAACGGCACACACAGCAGCGCCGCTGCCATCACCAGCGGAGAAATCATGCACGCCAGGTATAGCGCGTTCCACAGGGTGTGATGGCACTCTTCCAGATTGCCCGCGCCGTAGGCTTGGGCCACCAGCGTGTCCAGACCCAGCATGATGCCGCTGCCAAAGATCCCAATGGTGTAAAACAGGGTGCTGCCCAGACCGACCGCGCCAATGGCCGTTGCGCTGTCCGGCAGCCGCCCCACCATGACCGTGTCAATGAAAGCCATGGTCAGCCAGCCCAGTTCGGTCAACGCCATGGGCGCCGCCAGACGCAACATGGGGCCAAATTCCTGGCGAATTTCGCGGACGTGCAGCACCTATTGATTTAAGCACACCGCGCGGCCATGCAACGGTGGCGGTCCCATTCTCAAAGCAGGCTCGCCCACAACACAGAAGGCCTGTGACAAATCTCACAGACGCACCCAGGGCTGGGAGCTACAGTCTCCGGGTATGCTGCCCCTTCCGCAAAAACGCCTGCTTGTGGTGCACGATCACAGCGCTGCGTTGTTCGACTTTGCGCTTCGTCTGGTCGGCAGCCAGCCAACCCAGATCCTGGTTGCGCGTTCGCAGACCGGGGCGCTGGAGATGGCCAAGCGGTATCAGCCTTCGATCATTGTCGTGGCCGCCAGCATGACCACCCTCTACGGTCGGAGTTTCATCAGCCTCCTCCGTGAATCCAATCCTTCCGTCTGTATCGTCGTCCCTGAAGCGGAACCGGTGGCGAATCGCGCGCTGGCTTCTTAGCGCTGCAGCTCAGGTTTTCATTTGACAGAAAAAGGCCTGTTGGCTACGATGAACAACGAAATGGCCAGCCGGACACATCATCGCCACCACCATCATCACGCGGCGAACGTGTCGGCAGCGGCCTGCAGCAGCTAACTCAAGAGCAATCATAAGAAATTGAGAGCCCGCCGGCGCGAAACACGAAATCGGCGGGCTCTTTTTGTTGTAGGCGGTTTTTGCCCTAAACTTGAAGGGCCTGCGAGGGGACTTATGCAGATTGACTTTGACAAAATGGACGGCTTGGCTCCGGCCATCGTTCAGGAAGATTCCACCGGCCAAGTGCTGATGGTCGGCTTCATGAACGCTGAATCCTGGAGCAAGACCGCCGAAACCGGCTACGTGACGTTTTACTCCCGCACCCGGCAGAAGCTGTGGATGAAAGGTGAGACTTCCGGCAATCGCCTGCGCGTGCTGTCAGCCATGACCGATTGTGACCGCGATACGCTCCTCTTCCGCGTGTTCGTTGAAGGCGATGGCCTGGTCTGCCACACCGGCGCCAAGTCATGCTTCACCGAGCCGCTGGCGGTGAAGACGCCGGAGGTGCCGCGATGAAGCTGCGCGTTGGCGTGCCCAAAGGCAGCCTGCAGGATTCCACCATCGCCTTGCTCAAGCGCGCCGGGCTTACCGTTTACACCAGCAGCCGGTCGTACTTTGCCGGCACAGACGATCCCGAGATTGAATGCATGCTTATCCGTGCGCAGGAAATGGCGCGCTACGTGGAACACGGCGTGCTCGATTGTGGCCTTACCGGCAAGGATTGGGTCGTGGAAAGCGGCTTGGATGTAATCGCCGCGGCTGACCTGGTGTATGCCAAGCAGAGTCTGGGGAAAGTCCGCTGGGTGCTTGCTGTTCCGGAAGATTCTTCGTTTCAAAAAGCGGAAGACCTGGCAGGAAAGATTGTCGCCACCGAACTGGTCAACGTGACGCGCAACTATTTCGTGGCCCGCAAGGTCCCCGTGCAAGTGGATTTCTCCTGGGGCGCCACCGAAGTCAAGCCGCCCATGATGGCCGACGCCATCGTGGAAATCACGGAAACCGGCAGCTCTCTTCGCGCCAACCGCCTGCGCATCATGGAAACCGTCATGGAATCATGGACGCAGCTTATCGCCAACAAGCAAGCCTGGGCTGACCAGGACAAGCGCCGCAAGATTGAAAATCTCAGCCTCATGCTCAGCGGCGCCATCTACGCCCAAGGCCGCGTCGGCCTGATGCTCAACGTCCGCAAGGCGGACCTGCCCGCGGTGCTGGCCGTTTTGCCGGCGTTGCAGAAACCCACGGTCTCCCAACTCAGTGACGAAAATTGGGTCGCCGTGAATACAATCATTGAAGAAACCACAGCCTGGAGGATCATGCCGCAGCTCAAAGCCGCGCGCGCGGAAGGGATTGTGGAGTACCCGTTAAACAAGGTGGTTGTGTAATGCGTTTCCGCGTTCTCCAAGGCCGTGGGGCGGAAGCTTTCGTCCGCAAGCTGGAACAGCGTGGCGCCACCGACCTGGCGCGCGTGGAAAAGCCAGTGCGCCGCATTGTCACTGACGTTCGCAAGAACGGCGACCGCGCCTTGCGCCGCTACGCCGAAAAATGGGACGGCCTCCGCCCCCGCCAGCCAATTCGCATTCCTCAAGTAGAACTTGAACAGGCCTGGAATACGGTTCCCCGAGACTTCAAGCAAGCCTTGAAGGTTGCCGCGGAAAATATTCGTCGCTATTGCGAGTGGCAGACGCCCCACGCATGGCGGCATGCCCCGCTGGAAGGCATCCAGGTTGGGCAGGTGGTGCGGCCGCTGGAGTCGGCCGGTTGTTACGTACCCGGCGGGCGCTACCCGCTTCCCTCCACCGTCCTCATGACCGTGATTCCCGCGCAGGCGGCCGGAGTGCAGAACATCCGCGTGGTATCTCCGCGCCCGGTGCATGAGACTCTGGCCTGCGCGCACTTTCTGGGAGTGAAGGAGTTCTATCGCATTGGCGGCGCGCAAGCCGTTGCCGCGCTCGCTTACGGGACCAAATCCGTTCCCCGCGTGGACAAGATCGTTGGCCCCGGCAATCTTTTCGTCACCGCCGCCAAGAAGATGGTGGCTTTCGACTGCAGCATTGATTTTCTTGCCGGGCCGACGGAAGTGGTCGTGCTCGCCGATCACGGCGAAGCCCGCTTCATCGCCGCTGATCTGGTCGCCCAGGCTGAGCACGATCCTGACGCGCTGGCCGTCTTCGTAACATCCTCACGCGAGCTTGCCGCTGACGTCGCGCGCGAAGTCGTTTCCGCCGCAACCGGCAACGCCATTGCGCAAACATCGTTGCAGAAGAATGGCGCTGTTGTGCTGGCCGCCTCGCATCCCCAGGCTGTGGACTTCGCCAACCGCATCGCCGCGGAGCACATCACCGTGAATGAAGAGGATCTGCCGGCCATCCGCAACGCCGGCTCAATTTTCATCGGCGACTACTCGCCGCAAGCCGCCGGCGACTATGCTTCCGGGCCCAACCACGTTCTGCCCACCGGCGCCATGGCCCGCTCGCGCGGCGGGCTGAGCGTCCTGGACTTTGTGAAAATCATTTCCCTGCAACAGCTTTCCCGTGACGGCCTGGAGCGCATTGCTCCCGCCGTGATCACGCTGGCGGAAGCCGAAGGGCTCGCCGCCCATGCCGAATCAATCCGAGTGAGGTGCGCCATTGCTTAAACCCCGAAAATGCCTCCTGGAAATCCGCGAGTATCATTCCCCGCTGGGTTCTGAGGTCAAATTGCGTTTGGACATGAATGAGAGCACCACCGGCTGTTCTCCACGCGTGCTCGCCAGGCTGCAATCCATGGACGCCAAGAAGCTGGCGCTCTATCCTCCGCGCGAACCCGGAGAAAGACTGGTGTCCGCGTACTTGGGCGTGGCGCCGTCCCAGCTCATTCTCACCAATGGCGCCGACGAAGGCATT
>JBGPLR010000198.1:0-6312 GCA_041486545.1 Terriglobia bacterium | reverse complement strand
GGCGCCGCGTGTGGCGGTGGTGAATGAAGTGATGGCCCATCAGTTCTGGCCAAGTGAGGACGCCATCGGCAAACGCTTCAGCGTGGAAGGCCCGGGTGGGCCGTTTATCGAGATCGTGGGACTGACCAAGCAGGGCAAATACGCCGGTCCGGCCGAAGATCCCACTCCATTTTTCTACCTGCCCATGGAGCAGCAGGGCGAGTTGATTGGCATCATCCAGGTGCGGACTGCAAGCGATCCGGAAGCCATGGGGCCGGAACTGACCAGGCAGATTCACGCACTGGCGCCCACGCTGCCCATTGTGGACCTACAGAGCATGGATAGCGTCCTGCAAGGCGTGAATGGATTGTTCCTGTTCCGCATGGCCACACGCTTCTCCGGCGCGCTGGGATTGGTTGGCCTCATGCTGGCGATGGTGGGCGTTTACGGAGTTATTTCTTACGCCGCGGCGCTGCGCACACATGAAATTGGCGTGCGTATGGCGCTGGGAGCCAACCGCAGCAGCATTCTCAAGATGGTGTTGCGCCAGGGATTCATCCTGATCGGCATTGGCGTGGCCGCAGGCCTGGTTTTGGCTGTGCTCGCCGGAATGGCTATCAAGGCCATGCTGGTGAACGTGAGCCCGGCTGATCCGCTGACCCTGGGCGTGGCGGCGGCCTTCTTGTGTGCGGTCGGATTGCTGGCGTCGTTTGTGCCGGCGCGGCGTGCCATGAATATTGAGCCGCTGAAGGCGCTCCGGTACGACTAGGTTTTTTGTCCCGAACGGAGTGAGGGAGCCCTGTCGCTACGAAGAATTTCATTCGCTGAAAGCGCCATGGATCGATTTGTTGCGGGCAGTGTCACGTGCGCATACGCGTGATTCAGATCACAGGGATCCCTCGCCCCGCTCGGGATGGGGAATCCACGCCTCTGGAAAACTCGTCCCAAACTCCGCCAAATCTGCGTTGACGCCGCGCCCGGCTATCGCTGACAATCCTTGGGACTCATGCATTTCTATCTTGCAGGTTCCATCGAGTATTCGCCTGACCTGGGCAAAGGCTGGCGCGCAGAAGTCGCCCCGGCGCTCAAGTCGCTGGGCCATGACGTGTACGATCCTGCGGAAGATGAGCTCAAGAACCTGACCGCGGCGGAAGCGCGCGAGTTTCGTGCCTGGAAAACGGACGACCTGCCGCGCTTTCAGGCCACCGTCCGCAAGATCATTGCCTATGATCTTGATCTGATCCAGGACCGTTGTGACGCCATCGTTTGTTACTGGGACCAGCACGCTGGGCGCGGCGCGGGCACGCAGGGTGAACTGACCTTCGCCCACCGGCTGGGTATTCCCGTGTATCTGATTTGCGGAATGCCGGTGGAAGAAATCAGCGGCTGGCTGCTGGGCTGCGCCACGGAAGTGTTCTTCAGCTTTGACGACTTTCATGAATTTGCGCGGCACACCTTCGTGCGCGAAGTCGCCTGCGAAAGCGCCGCGTCGGTACGAGGAAGCTTGAATCGAGATACTCTAACCAGAGGAAGCCGGGGATGAATGCCATGCGGGGAAATCTTGGCTGGATTGAAGTGGTCTGCGGTCCCATGTTCAGCGGCAAGAGTGAAGAACTGATTCGCCGCCTGCGCCGCGCGGAGATCGCCCGCCAGCGGGTGCAGATCTTCAAGCCGGTGATTGACCAGCGTTATTCGTCGGACCACATCGTCTCCCATGACGACGGCCGCATTCACGCCGAATCCGTGAGCAACGCCGCTGATGTGCAATCCAAGCTGGACCTGCGGACGGAAGTGATCGGCATTGACGAAGCCCAGTTCCTGGGCGAAAGCATGGTGGACTTCGTGGTCCGCCTGGCGGACATGGGAAAGCGGGTGATCATCGCCGGCCTGGACACCGACTACCTGGGCCGTCCGTTCCATCCCATGCCTGAGTTGCTGGCTGTCGCCGACGAAATCACCAAGACGCTCGCGATCTGTATGCAATGCGGAAATCCTGCCAAGCACACGCAGCGGCTCATCGCTAATGAAGACCTGATCGTGGTGGGAGCAGCAGGGATGTACGAAGCCCGCTGCCGCCGCTGCTTCGAGCCCGATCTGGCCGCGAAAGAAGCCGAGAAGAAAAAGAAAGCGCAGTTGGCGACGGCAGGTTAGTTTTTCGCTTTTTATCCCGAGCGGAGCGAGGGAACCCTATGTTCAGCGAAGAAGTAGTATCTAAGTCGCTCGCAGCGTTTGCCATGCTCGCCGCGTAGAGACGTAGCACTGCTACGTCTCTCAAAAAGCAATCAGCCGCGAATCAACGCGAATCTCACGAATCAATTCTATTCATTCGTGTTCATTCGCGAAATTCGCGGCTCGCAGGGATTTCGCTCCGTTTTCAATTACCCGATTACCAAATTACCCAATTACCAATTTGTTCTACTCTTCCACTTCCACCACTTCTCCGCGCTCGGCTTTGAACTGGGTGATGATCTTTTCCTGGTTCACTGCAGGCACAAAGTCATAGTGTGACATCTCCATGTTGAAGCTGCCGCGCCCTTGCGTCATGGACGTGAGGTCGGCGCCGTAGCTGAGCATTTCTGCCATCGGGCATTCGGCCTTGACCACCGTCTTGCCCGCCTTGTTGTCCATGCCCTGGATGCGCCCGCGGCGGGAGTTCAGGTCGCCCATGATGCTCCCGGCAAACTCATCCGGGATGGTGATCTCCACGTGCATGATCGGCTCCAGCAACGTGGGCTTGGCCTGTTCCATGGCTTTCTTGAAAGCGATGCGCCCGGCGGTCTTGAAGGATAGTTCGTTCGAATCCACATCGTGGTAGCTGCCGTCGTAAAGGATCACGCGGAAATCCACCACCGGGAACCCGGCGAGAAAACCGCGTGCCGCGGCTTCCACAATGCCTTTTTCCACGGCGGGAATGTAGTTCTTGGGAATTGAGCCGCCGAAAATGTCATTCACAAACTCAAAGCCTTTGCCGCGTTCGTTGGGCTCCATTTTGATCTTGCAGTCGCCGTACTGGCCGTGGCCGCCGCTCTGTTTCTTGTGCCGGCCCTGCACGTCGGCCTTGCCCCGGATGGTTTCGCGATACGGCACCTTGGGCGCCTTCAGCACCACTTCCGTGTGATAGCGCTTCTTCAGCTTGGAGACGATCACTTCAATGTGCTGCTGCCCGGTCCCGGCGATGAGGAATTCCTTGGTCTGCGCGTCGCGGAAGAAGCGCACCATGGGGTCTTCTTCCATGAGTTTGTGCAGGCCGTTGGAGAGCTTATCTTCGTCGTTGCGGCTCTTCGGCTCAATGGCGAAGGTAATGGCCGGCTCCGGCAGAGTGATCCCCGAAAACTGAATGGGATTGGCTTTGTCGCCCAGCGTGTCGCCGGTAAGCGTCTCTCTCAGTTTGGCGACTGCGCCAATGTCGCCGGCATGAAGCTCCGTGACCGGCACCAGGTTCTTGCCTACGGGAACGGAAAGATGCGCCAGCTTTTCTGTGGTGCTGCGGGTAAAGTTCTGCAGCGTCGCGTCATTCTTCACCACACCGGAGAAAACTTTGAAATAGGTGATGCGTCCCGCGAAGGGATCGTTGGCGGTCTTGAAAACATAAAGCGAGGCCGGCTCGGCGTCGCTGACTTTGCGTTCTGCCTTGTGGCCGTTGGCGCTGGCTTCCGCGGCGGCCGGCACAGACGCGTGTTCCGCTGCCGTGGGGAAGTAATCCACCACAAAGTCCAGCAGATGGTCGGTGGCCACGTTGCCCAGCCCGGAAGCAAAAAGCACGGGGAAGATCTTGTCTTCCTTGATGGCTTCATGCAGCGCGGGGATCAGATGTTCTTCCACGATGGTGCCGTTGTCAAAATACTCAGCCATCAACTCGTCTTTGCCTTCTGCGATTAGCTCCACCAGCTTTTCGTGGGCTTCTTTGGCGGCGGCCTCCATGTCGGCGGGGATGGGGCCTTCTTTGCCTTTTCCGTTGCCGCCCATATCGTAGGTGTAGGCCTTCATGGTGACCAGGTCCACCACGCCTTTCAAGCTCTTTTCGCTCCCGATGGGCAGCTGCACCGGGACCACCTGGCGTCCGAAGGCGGCGACCAGGCTTTCCAACGCCGTCTCATAGTTGGCGCGCTCGCGGTCCATGCGGCTCACCACGATCACGCGCGGCAGATTGATCTCTTCCGCGTATTGCCAGACTTTTTCCGTCACCACTTCCACGCCGGAGACGCCGTCCACCACTACCAGCGCGGATTCGGCGGCAGACATGGCGATCCGGGCTTCATGCGCGAACAATGTGAAGCCGGGCGTATCCAGCAGATTGATCTTGGTGTTGTGCCATTCCAGAGGAGCAAGGCCGGTGTTCACGGTCATTTGCCGGGCGATTTCCTCTTCATCGTAATCAGTGACGGTGGAGCCGTCATCCACGCGGCCCAGTTTGGGAGTGGCGCCGGCGGTGAACAGCATTGAGGAAACCAGGGAGGTCTTGCCGGAATGAGAGTGCCCGATCACGACCAGATTGCGGATGTCCTTGCCTTCGTAAACCTTCAAAGTGCCTCCTTCAGGCAAACCCACACCGGATTGCAGACGAGTTGATCCGAAAAGTTCTAGCTTGGCGGTTAACTCTTGGTCAAGAGGGTCGGCCGACTCCAGTGGGACGTGGGTTAAGAACCGGTTAAACACAACATTATGCCGCTGGAATCAGGGTTTGAAAAGGGGGAAGGAGGGAATGGTAGTGAGTCAGTTCAGACTGCCCCACTACCCGTATCAGCGTCTGGCGATTCGCTTGCGAATTGCGGGCCGTGAGGCAGACGTTCATCGCGGTAGCGATGAAAACGCGCTCGCTTTGAGCTGCCAGGCGAAAACTGGTAAAAACAGCCCCTGTAGGTGTCAGGTCATCGGCTTTGAAGGGATTTAAAAAACAAATTGAGAAAAGCGAAGAGACCTTAGCTGGCGCTACAAATTACTGCACGGAGGAGCTGGATTCGTTTCCGCGCAGGTTCTTATCGCGAATCTCTTCGTAGCAGCCGCCACAGACCAGAGCGATCTCCATCAACTCCTCGGTGGCGTCACCCCAGCCGTCAAACTCCATGCGAATCAGTTCGCAGTTGTTGCACCACGCGTCGGGGAAAGGATTGCCGCGGTCGTCCAGATCGCAGAAGAACCCAAGATACTTGCCGTCAACCAGATGTTTGCAGACAAATGCTTCGTGGCTGACGCCGTGCTGGTTACAGCGAATCGTTGCCATAGTAACCTCGTACTCAAAATCCTAGCAACGGCAGCCCCGCAACTGCCTAGGATATTCTTACATCATTCTAATACCAAAATGTGACAAATTTTTGAAACCCAAAGGCCATGTCCAGGCATGTTTCGTTAAATCCTCTAATTTTTTCGCCAGCGTTGGGCCTTGGCCTGCAGGGCACGGTCTGCGGTAAAGTAAACGGAAATTTCAATAGGTCTTAACGCTCCCCAAGCCCTACGCGACGAATACCTAAGAAAGCACGATTATTAAGAACCTGTCTCAACTAAAAGCCATGTCTCAAATAAGAGCCTGTTTCAATGGGTGCTCGCTGGCGGAGAATACGCGGAAGATACGGGATGGCCAAACACAAAGCTAATCCACAAAGGACACGAAGGAACACAAAGGGGGCAGATCACCGAAGGGGCAAGCGACCTTTCTGAACCTTCGTGTCCTTCGTGGTTCAGCTCTTGCTCTTATCTTCCTTCTACGGCTTCCGCCTTCGCCTTGCCCGCCAGCAACTGGCGCAACACGTACTGCAGGATGCCGCCATGCTCGTAGTAGAGAATTTCCTGCGGCGTATCAATACGCACCAGCGCGGTGAAATCTGTTGTCTTGCCGTCGGGCGCGGTGGCGCGGACTTGGATTTCGCGTCCGCCGGAGAATTTGCTCTCCAGCATTTGCGGCAGGCCGGAGATGTCGAATACTTCGTCGCCCTTGAGGCCGAGTTTGTCGGCGTCCTGCTCGTGCAAAAACTGCAGCGGCAGGATGCCCATGCCGACAAGGTTCGACCGATGAATGCGTTCGTAACTTTCCGCAATGACCGCGCGAATGCCCAGAAGCAACGGCCCCTTGGCCGCCCAGTCGCGCGACGAGCCGGAGCCGTATTCCTTCCCCGCCAGCACGATCAGCGGGACGCCGTCAGCGATGTACTTCACTGACGCGTCAAAGATGGACATGTCTTCGCCCGTGGGAAAATAGCGGGTGACGCCGCCTTCCGATCCGGGTACCAGCGCGTTGCGCAAGCGTGTGTTGGCAAACGTTCCGCGGACCATCACTTCATGGTTGCCGCGGCGCGAACCGTAAGAGTTGAAGCCGGTCGGCGGCACGCCGCGTTCCTG
>JBGPLR010000197.1:0-6360 GCA_041486545.1 Terriglobia bacterium | reverse complement strand
GACGTGCTGGCCGCGCAACTCGACGCCATCAAGCGCCGGGTGCGCAAGGTGATATGGTTGAACCCGCTGCTGGGTATGGCGGAATACCAGCCGGTCACGCGCGGCATGAGCGCTGCGCTTCCGTTCATTGACGTGTTCGCGCCGGCACATAATTTGGAGAGCCTGCTGGCGCTGGAGAGGCATCTAACGCGGAGTTAGAAGTGCATCATGACTGCCGTGCAGCGGAACATTGTGCCTCGGTTTTGGGAAACGCAAGGTCCCTCAGCCCTACTCGCAAGCTGATGAGAGCGCTTGCTCGTAAGACGGGCTTGGGGATGACGAACAAACTATGTTTGATGACTTTCTGAAAAAATCGGCTGAACTGACGGCCCAGGGCGAATCCTTCGCCGTGGCCACGGTGGTCCGTTGTGAGGCGCCGACGTCCGGCAAGCCGGGCGACAAGGCCATCATCCATGCCGACGGAATACTCTGGGGCTGGATTGGCGGCGGCTGCGCGCAGCCCGTGGTGGTGAAAGAAGCGTTGAAGTCGCTGAGCGACGGACGGCCGCGGCTGGTCCGCATCAGCCCGTCCAGCGACGGATCAGAAGAAGGCGTGGTGGATTACACCATGACCTGCCACAGCGGAGGCGCCTTGGACATTTACATTGAACCCGTCCTTCCCAAACCGCATGTGGTGATTCTGGGACGCTCACCCATCGCGCAAACCCTGGCGCGGCTGAGCCGGACGATTGGCTACGCCGTTTCCGTGGTTGCCGAGGAGCTGTCCGCCGAGAGCTTTGCCGATGCGGAACTCATCGCCAGCAAAGATTTCAACTTGAGCGGAATCAAGGTTACGCCGCAAACCTACATTGTGGTCTCAACCCAGGGCGAGGACGACGAAGGCGCATTGGAACAAGCGGTCAGAAGCAAATGCGCGTACGTGTCTTTTGTGGCCAGCAGAACCAAATCGCAAAAAGTGCTGGATTATCTCCGCGGAAAAGGCATTGCCGAAGACCGGTTGAAACAGGTCCGTGTTCCAGCAGGTCTCAATATCGGCGCGAGCACGCCGGAAGAGATTGCTGTGAGCATCCTGGCGGAGCTGATCCAGCAGCGCGCACAAAAATCCAAGGCAGATGCCAGCGCCAAACACCAGGCCCCGTCGAGTGGAATGCAGCTGCCGGTGCTCAACTCCCAAGCGCGTGACCCAATCTGTGGCATGTCAGTAGATACCAGCAAAGCCAAGTACAAAACGCAATACAAGGGAAAGTGGTTTTACTTCTGCTGTGGGGGCTGTGAGCAGAAGTTTGCAGCCAAGCCGCAAGAGTTTGCGAACCAGCGATAAATTAGAGACTAATTACTGCACGACAATCTTAAATAAGTTCTTAAAAGAACCAACAAGGCTTGCTATGGCCTTAGTACTAGTATTAGGAAAAACTAATAATCTCGGTGTTACATCAGCTGTGTCCATCATTCCCGTTTTGGAGCTGCCTAATTACTGAAGTTATGCCTGTCGCTGTTCGCCAGCCAATTTTTACGAGCCAGAGCCGCTCTTCATGGGGTACTGTAGGCACAACTGAGGACGTGCAAAGCAACATGAAGAACGGTCACACAGAACTGTCTGCAGCGTTAACCGATCTAACCGCTGAGCTTCGCCGAATTGATGCGAGTTTGAAGTCAGAGCAGGCGCCGGATGATGGCGTTCTGCGAGAGTTCCGCCGCGTGCTGGACGATGTCCGCTTGACCGCGTGGACCGTGAATGAACTCATGACCGTCCGGAAGAGCGGCAAAGACCCGCAGCCCATGCTCTCATTCCTGGCCAGTGAAAGACTTCGCCGCCTGGCGCGGATGATGAAAGACGTTTCAGCGGACATGGACCAAGGCCTCTTCACCTGGGATACCAGCGGCATCCAGAATCTTGCTGACTCCGTCAATCTGGTGCAGGCTGGGCTGTCCATTCTCATTCTCCGTCACCGTGAGCGCTTTCACAGGGTGGGCGAAGGCGGGCGGTAGTCGCCGCCCGGCTCACTCCAAGGCCATGCTTGAGAGCCGCAGGATACTGCGATTCGCCAAGCTGCTGCAGGATTCGCAGGAAGCCTTCCGCTGCCTGATGCGCTTCAATATAAGCCATTGTTTATCAATAACATAGAAGGCTACTGCTGGATTCTTCCGTGCCGCCCCGGTCAACTTTGCACAACATAACTAAATGATTAGTTACTATTTTTGAGTTTCCTGCGTCTAACCACATTAGAGAAAAGGGAAAGCTGAGGAAACAGCCTTGCCGCCCAGAAAGTCAAACACTCTCACGGAAGCTGAACTGCGCCTGATGGAAGTACTGTGGCAGAAAGCTACAGCCACCGTGCACCAGTTGCTGGAAGCATTGCCGGCGCAGCCAGCGCTGGCGTACAACTCTGTGCTCACCACCATCCGGATCCTGGAAAAAAAGGGGTACGTGCAGCACGTGAAGGACGGCCGTGCGCACATTTATCGGGCCGTAGTCGGCCGGCGCGAGGCCACGCGCTTTGCCGTGCGCAACCTGGTGAACCGCTTCTTCAAGGATTCGCATGAACTCCTGGTCTTGAACCTGCTGGAAGACAAGAGTCTGGATCAGGAAGAGCTGCGGCGCTTGAGCCAGTTGCTCCACGAGGGAGGTCAGCAGCCGTGATCGCGATCGCCCATCTGTCCTGGTTTAGCACGACGCTCGCCAGCGCGACGTTTGCCGGCATAACGCTCTCCAGTGCGTCGTTTTCCGGTGCGGCGTTTTCCGGTGCAGCGTTTTCCGGTGCAACCCTGGCCACGGCAACGTTTCATCGCCTGTTGTTTTGCCTGGCGGAAGGCTTGGCGCTGGCCATCCTGATGACCGGAGTTCTGCGCCTGGCTCCGGGGAAAGATTCGCGGACGCGGTTCCGGGTTTGGTTCTCCACAATGCTGGCGACGGCCGCGCTGCCTCTGCTGACCGCGGGATGGACGCCGGCAGCCGTGATCGCCGACGCAACGCAGCCTGTGTTCAGCGTTCCCGTCTCGGTGGTTGAGTACGTTTGCCTGGCGTGGCTCGTCGTCGCAACGCTGGGCCTGCTGCGCGTTGCCGCCGGGCTTGGGCAGCTTCGCAAGATGCGCAGCCAATGCCGGCCAATCGGCGCAGGGCCGCTTGGCGCGGAGCTGGCCAGCCGCATCGAGGAATTTCGCAAGTTGCGTCCCCTTTCCATTGTGGTTTCGCAGAGTGTTCATGTGCCTGCGGCCATCGGCTTCTTCCATCCGGCGATCGTGGTTCCCGCGTGGCTTGCCGCGGAAGGCCCGTCCGACGAACTCAAGCACGTGGTGCTGCACGAACTGGAGCATCTGCGCCGCTATGACGATTGGACCAACCTGGCGCAGCAGATCGTCAAAGCGATTTTGTTCTTTCATCCCGCGGTGTGGTGGATGGAGCGCGAGCTCACCCTGGACCGCGAAATAGCTTGCGATGATGCCGTGCTGGCGCAAACCTCCAGCCCGCGGGCGTACGCGCAGTGCCTGGCGCGCGTGGCGGAAAAAAGCTTCCTGCAACGGCAAATGGCCATGGCGCAGGCTGCGGTCAGCCGGGTGCGTCAGCTTTCGCAACGCGTGGCCAGGATTCTGGATGCGAACCGCCCGGCCGCTGCGCCGCTGTGGAAACCGGCGATTCCGGTGGTGGCTGCTCTGGCTTTGCTTTGCGCGTTCGGTCTCTCATGGATTCCCAGTCTGATTGCCGTGAACAGCGGCGTGTCATCTTCGGCGATCGCTGGGGCGACGATGGCTGCCGCGAAGCCGATGAACAACGCAGCCGAAGACGCAGGCAGATTCCGCGCTCCCGGCGCTCGCGTAACTCCGGTGAGCCTGATGCAATCGGCGGACGACTCGGCGGCAACGCCATCAGATGCACGTCCTCATCGCGATGCCGCTTCGGCGAAGGCGGCTGTGGTGAAAGCCGTGCATCGTTCTTTGCGCGACCCATCTTTGCGCGACCCAAATTCAGTGACCCGGCAAGAGAAAGACCGCACCGCGACGCTTGCGGCAGAAAACAGATTTGCCGCAGCGCCTGGACTTCCCGAGCTTCCGGCGTTGCCTGAAGTCCAGGGCGACTACGTGCTGGTGGTCGCCACCGAGCAAACCATTACGCGAACTCCGGCGGGCGTACAGGTGAACTTTGTTGAAGTGCGAATGCTGGTGCCGGCGAGCCAGTTGCCAAAACCGTTTCCCAAGAAAACCTAGCTGATCCGGGCCGCCAGCCGGCGGATTTGCCGGCGGTCCCGAACAAGCTGAGACTAAAAACTTTATAACTAATAAATTAGTTACATTCCGAGGTGAATCAGATGAACAGATCGCTAAAATCCCCCAACACCGTTCTAACCAGCAAAAGGCTGGTAGTCCTCGCCACGCTGGCCCTGGCCCTGTGCCTGGGCGGCTACGTGATGCTCAAACCCGCAGCGGCCAGCGCGTCCAGCACTTTTTCAACTTCAGCCGCGGCGCCGCTTGACGACAACGCGGTAAGCGCCATCACTGCACTGGACCACGCCATGGAAACGCTGGCAGCGCACGTGACGCCGGCCGTGGTCAACGTGACGGTGACGTCGCGCAATCGCGGCGGACAAAACATCTTCAACGGCCCGGGACAAGGCCAGGGTCGCGGTCAAGGTCAAGGCCAAGGCCAGGGCCAAGGCCAGGGCCAAGGTCAAGGCGACGACGATGATGACAGCGGCAACATTCAGCGCTTCTTCTTTGGCCCGTTCGGGCAGCGCCAGCGTCCCGGACCGCAGATCGAACACGGTCTGGGCAGCGGCGTGGTCATCTCGCCTGACGGCTACATCGTCACCAACCATCACGTGATTGATGGCGCGGTGGACATCCGCGTAACCACCACGGACCGCCGCGTGCTTCCCGCCAAGCTCATTGGCTATGACAAGCTGACCGACCTGGCGGTAATCAAAGTGGACGCCGCCAACCTGGCCAGCCTGCCCTGGGGCGATTCCACCACGCTCAAGCAGGGCCAGACTGTGCTGGCGTTCGGCAACCCGTTTGGCTTCCGCTTCACTGTGACGCGCGGCATTGTCAGCGCGCTGAACCGCGCCAACCCTTACTCGGACGATCCCCGCAAACCCGGCGAGTTCATTCAGACCGACGCAGCCATCAATCCCGGAAACTCCGGCGGCCCGCTGGTGAACGCGCATGGTGAAATCGTGGGCATCAATACGTTTCTCATCTCGGCGTCGGGCACGTTCTCCGGCATGGGTTTTGCCATCCCCACGCAGATTGCGCATTCCACCGTGGACACGCTCATCAAGTACGGCAAGGTGGAGCACGCGCGCATCGGCGTGGTGATCAATGACGTGACTCCGGAAAATGCCGGGTTCTTCAAGCTGACCTCCGCTAGCGGCGCGCTGGTAAGCCAGGTTGAGCCGGACGCGCCCGGCGCCAAAGCCGGCCTGAAAGTGGGCGACGTCATCACCCAGGTGGACGGCAAGAAAGTGGAAAGCTCCGGGCAGTTGCAGGCGTTCATCAGCCAGCAGCGTCCGGGCGCCAAGGTCACGCTGGAAGTCTCGCGCGATGGCCATGGTATGACCGTTCCGGTCACGCTGGCGGCGCTCGATTCGCGTGCGGCCAACACCGGCGCCAAGTCCAGCGAAGCCCGCGGCACAGACAAAGCTCGCTGGGGCGTGGGCTTCAGCGACCTCACCTCTGATCTGCGCCAGCAGCTCCAGTTGCCCAAGACGGTGGAAGGTGCTGTGGTGACCCAGGTCCAGCCGGGCAGCCCGGCGGACAACGCCGGCATCAGCCGCGGCGACGTGATCCTGGAAGTGAACCGCAAGCCGGTCAAAGACTCGGCCGACGCGCAGCGTGAACTGCGCTCGGTGGCCAGCGGCAAGGACGCGCTGGTGCTAGTTTGGTCTAACGGCGGCTCGAGCTTCCGCGTGTTGCACGCAGCGGAGGCAGGGCAGGGAGACGGCGAGTAACCTCCGCGATTGCTACGAAGCACGGCGCATCCGCGAGGGTGCGCCGTTGTTTTGTCCGCAAAGGTTGTATGAAACGCTGAGGCAACGAATCTCACTAGACAATCGGGACCAAACATTTTTCGGATAGCAAGGAGGTCCAACATGATTTCCCGCAGAGGCGCGGCCGTCGCCGCGATTGTTCTGGTTTTAGGTTCGGCATCAGCGCTTGCCCAGACCCGCACCATCCAGTTTGTCGAGTACTCGGCAAAATTCATGTGCGGCGTGGTGGACGCGCAGGCGCCGGGCGCAGCTCCGGTCCGTCCGGGCACGTATGAAACGTCCATCAACATCCATAACCCGCAGCTTCCGCTGCAACCACTGCCTAAAGTGACATTTCTCAAGAAGGCTGTTCTGGCGCCGCGTGAAGGGGAAGAGCCGG
>JBGPLR010000196.1:0-6369 GCA_041486545.1 Terriglobia bacterium | reverse complement strand
CAGATCAAAGCGCGGCATCGGTGTGGTGAAGGGCAGCACTCCGAACAGCGGGCTCTTCGGCAGCCCGGTAGGGACGCCACTGCCGCTTCCGCGGCTGCCGCCAAAGCTGCTGAAGCTGGACGTCTGCGCGTTGAGCGGCGTGACGAACGGGCTCAGCCCGCCAATCGGCGCGATAACGCCGGCTGATGTGAACAATCCCCATTTGACCAGATCACGTCTTGACACCTGGCCATGCGACAGAGCTTTCATGATCTCTGCGCGATTCTTGCGCGCGTTTTCTGCTTCCCTCAACCGGGTTTTGTCAGCGTTTTCCGGGAGCCAGAAACCGTCTCTTCCGTCTTTGCGACCCATAGTTTTTTCCTTTCCTCAATCGAGGTTTACCTCAAACGTACGTTGGCCTTCTCGTCTACTGCTACTGCGGGCCCTGGTTAGTTCTTCTGTGAATTTTGCCTCGACGTGCTTGGCAGTCATCGATTGCTTGCCTTGGGATCTCGTCAGATTGCGGCGCAAAGAAGTGGCGACAGAGGCAAGGAGCGCGGTGGGACGTACTTTTTCGAGCATGACACACTCCCGGCTAAAGCCGAGCCGGCTGGCGAGCGTCCTTGGGGGTCCTGGTCTGCGAGTCCGTCAAATGCAGCCAATAAAAGACAGGGCCGAGGTTCTCTAGCGCGGGGGGCGCGATGGCCGCCCTAGATGCAGCGGTGATGGCGAGTCTAGGTCTTTCCAGATGAAGGTGTCAATGCGGTTTCTTAAGATTCTTTTACCGATACATCGGATCTTGATATGCCCAATTCAGGAAATGCTTATCGAGGGCCGCGTATCAGGGAAGGGCCGCGTCGCTGCAACTTTGGGAAGAGCCTGCTCTTACGGAACTGCGCTGCCGTTGCTTGGCAACCAATAAAGCACCGCGCCCAGCGCCGCCAGCACGCCGATATAGTAAGCGGCGATCAGCGGGCTGCCCGCGCGCTTTTCTTCCGATGGTTCGGAGTACGCGATGGCTGCGACGGGTTGGCCGTCGCCGCCCTGATTCAGCCCCAGCCTGACCACTACCGGCTGCGCGTGAGCACGGCTGAAGCGCGTGGCCAGCAGGTTCCAAAGCGCTCCTCCGCCGATGAACCAGAAGAGGCCTTGGCCCGTCGCGTAGGCCAGGCCGGCGGAGGTCAGCATGACCAGCAGTTTTTCCGGCATGCTCAAGGGCAGCATGGCGCCTGCGCCGTCCAGGATGGCCACGGGAATCAGGTTCAGCAGGTTCAGCCAGGCCGCGGTGCGCGCCAGAGCAAACCAGATCGGGTCGCCGGTTTGCATCGCGATCACCCAGCAGGCCGCGGCGGAGAGTAATCCGGCGAACGGTCCGGCCAGACTCACGGCCGCGCGCACGTCGGGTGACATGCCGGTATTGCTCGAGCGCACGAAGGCCACGACGAAAGGAATAAAGACCGGCAAGTCCGCCTGCAGGCCGCGCCGCTTGAATTCAACGTAGTGTCCCATTTCGTGAATGAGAATCAGCATGGCAAAGCCAATGCCGAACTTTGCGCCCCACGCGGCCCAGTAGAATCCAATGAACGTGGCGAAGCTCACCAGAAACTTCAATTTCACCAGGAAGAACAACAGCGTCTTGCCTTTGGCCAGCAATGCCGCCAGCGGACCCAGCGGCGCGATTCGCTTGGCCCACTGCTTGGCCTGGCCGGTGTGACGCTGGTGATCTGCGTTGCTGATGGCTGCTTCCAGTTCGCGCAGGTGCTCGCGAATCCACTCCGCCTGCCGCGAGCCGAAAGGCAACAGCGGCAGCGCAGACTGCCATACCTGATGCGCCTGCTGCAGGTCAGAACGCGCTTCCAGGTTGCGGGCTTGGGCTGCGAGGCGGTCCAGCTCCTCGGCGTGGACCAGCGTCTGGCATCCGTCGCACGCCAGCGCGCCGGGAGTGAGAGGATGAGAACAGCGTTTGCAGAGTTGGGCGACGTCGGTAGAGAAATTGGGCACGGCTTTTCCAGGTACGTTCTTCGGCGGCAGATCCGCCAGGTTCTAGTTTAACTCTAAGGCGCGGCGGTTAGCTGGAACGGCCCGTCCACGGCGATCCTCGGATGCCCGGCCGTCATCTTCCAGGCAAACCGCATGCCGACGAAAAGGATAATCAGGCCAATGATTCCGCTGAAGCCATCCTGCAACTCGAGAAACGGTGAAGCCAGTCCGATCATAGCCAGTTTGCCCAGCCATTCGAGGAGCCCTACCGGGGCCTTCTTGTTGGCAGGGTCTGTGGCCTGGTCTGCTTGCGGCGTCGCGGCGGGCGGAGCGCTTCCCCTTTCCCCGGCGTTTTGATCTGCAGGGGACTGGATCTGAGTCTGCTGTTTCTGAGCTTTGTCCTTATTGATCAGCGAAAATACGATTGGTATGAACGCCATGGAAACAGCGGCATAGGTGAGCAGGACCGCCGTGACCTGATATCTCTTGCCGCCGATGCCTTTCGACCCCATCATCATGGCTTTGCCCACGATCCAGCCCACCGCCAGGGCGGCGTAGCCGATGGATATTCCGGTGATGATGACGAAGCCCGCATACAGAGCGAGCCCGACCGCGAACCCGCCCAGCCCAAACAATCCGGCGCGCACAAACGCGGCGTGGCTGTCCTGCGGAAGTTCGCGCTGCAGGCGATCGGCGCAGCTGCCGCACACCATGGAGCCGTTGGCCCGGTAGTAAACTCCGGTGATGGTCGTCTTGCAGACTTTGCAGACGTCGCCCTTGGGGGCGGCCGGGTATTCCGCGGTGCCGAACTGCGGCATAGGTTTGTCTGGTTGAATGTCTGACATGGCGGGGAGAAGATAACACAAGAGTTAACTATCGGGAAGCTCCATTTTGCGTCGCTAAAGCCCGAAGGGAGAGTGTCCGCAAGAACGTGTTCATTGACGTGCCCCGCACATGGTGCGCGCCTCGCACCTTATTCCAATTCCGCCTGGATCGTGTATTCACCGGCCGACATGTCCCAGGTGGCCAGGAGCAAGTTGGGTTTGCAGCAGACCTGGCAGTCTTCAACATATCGCTGTTTCATCCCGGCGGACGAATCCACCGTGGTTTCATTCCACTCGCCGCAGCCGGCGCATTGAAAGCCTGATTGCATGAGATTGATTCTTTCACGTTTGCGGAGCGGCCGCGCCGGTCGGTGATATGACAGCGCTTCAAAAACGCCGTGTGTGCTACACTAATTCGGTCTTCCTGGAAGCGTTCTTCCGTCCTTCTGTGACACCCCATCAAGGGCGCGTAGCTCAACTGGCAGAGCAACTGACTCTTAATCAGTAGGTTGAAGGTTCGATTCCTTCCGCGCTCACCATTCTTGCGGTGTTTTTTGGAGTGAGGTCCTTCGCGTTGCGCGCTCAGGATTTCGCCTGCGGGCTCCTGCTGGCGCTTACGCCCGCAAAGCGGCTCAAGTTCGATTCCTTCCGCGCTCACCAAATCAAAAAGTTGCAAATTCAACTAAGGCCGGCCAGCGCCGCAAGCGCGGGGCAATGCCTTGCGAATCGTCAGGAGAATTCCCTCACTTGCTTCATCTTTTCACTCAAACAGCACCTTTCAATGCGCCAATAAGGGAATGCTTCCTGGCAAATTCCCGTTTTGGTACACACGGTGGTCCCTGTCCCAAAAATCTATTACCACGCATCGGTTTTCTTGCTACCATTTACGACCATCAATAGTTCGTGGGGGTTCGAACCCTTCCGGCCTTCCGGCGGAAGTTCCATCCAAGAGGAAAAGATCGAAGCTTCTCCATGTTTCATCGGACCCGTTGCCCGGCACGGGCGTAGCGTGATTGGCTGTTCCGCGCCTGAGATCAGCGGTTCCCGCCATGGAGCAGATTCAGATCATCCGCCCGCCTCTTTTTTGGGGAGCCTCCAAGATTCGCCAAGTCGAAAAACGTTCAATTGAACATCAAGGAGCAAAGAATGTCCCGATTGTCCCGACGTCCCGCGTTGTTACTGTTTCTTTTTCTGATTTTTGCAGCCCTGCCCATTCTGGCGCAGGTTTCACAGCCTAATTTGCAAGAGCAACCGACCGTAGGAGACCCGGTCCAAGTCCTGCCTGTGCAAACGGTGCAGACTTTCCATCACGGCGTTCCGTGGCGCGATCCTAACGCGTTCGTGGCTTTCTCGGCTCCGGCCGGCGCGCACCTGACCTACTTTGGCGGCCCGATCATTTCCAATGTCCAGGCGGTGCAGGTGTTGTATGGAAGCGGATCCTACAACGCTCAAGTTGCCGGAACCACTTCGCCCACCATGGGCAATTTCTTTGCTGATATCACCACTACCGGGTTGATCACTTTGCTGCAACAGTACAACACGAACATCTCGGGCGGTACCGGACAGGTGTTTGGCAACGGCTCGTTCGGCGGACTGTTCCAGATTGTCCCGGCAGCCGGCAACAACGGTTCCACCATCACGGACGCGCAGATCCAGTCAGAGCTTCTGGCCCAGATCACCGCCGGGCACCTGCCGGCGCCGGTGATTGACGCCACGGGCAACCCGAACACCATTTATATGATCTACTTCCCCCCGGGAAAGACGATCTCGCAAGGTGGATCTTCCAGCTGCGTGGCAGGAGGTTTCTGCGCTTATCACGGCACCACTTCGACTCTGTTTAGCGGGAAGAATGTTCTGTACGGCGTATTGCCGGACATGCAGCCGGGCAGCGGTTGCGCGACAGGCTGCGGCACGTCCACGACGTTCGGCAACTACACCTCGGTGACCAGCCACGAGTTGGTCGAAGCCATGACCGACGCGTTTGTGGGCATTGCAACCACGTTCGCTCCACCCCTTGCCTGGTATGACCAGACCAACGGCGAAATCGGCGACATCTGCAACGGCCAGCAAGGCACCTACGTGGCCAACGGCACCACGTACACCATCCAGCTGGAATTCTCCAACTCGGCGAATAACTGCGTGAATTTCCCGGCGCAAACCACGCCGAACTTCACGCTCTCTGCTTCACCAACCAGCTTGAACGTTACACAGGGAACCAGCGGAAGCAGCACCATCTCTGTTACGCCTTCCGGCGGATTTACCGGATCGGTGACTCTCTCAACCTCGGCTCTGCCCAGCGGCGTGACTGCGACGTTCGGCACCAACCCGACCACCGGCTCCAGCGTGCTGACCTTTACGGCCAGCGGCACCGCGACGACCGGGACCAGCACAATCACGATTACCGGCGTGTCCGGCACGCTTACGCATACCACGTCAGTCAGCCTGACCATCAGTGCGCCTGCGTCCCCGAACTTCACACTCTCGGCCTCGCCTTCGAGCCTGACGGTGAAGCAGGGCACAGTCGGCAGCAGCACGATTAGCGTAACGCCCTCGGGCGGCTTCACCGGATCGGTAACGCTTTCCAATTCGGCTCTGCCTAGCGGCGTGACTGCGGCGTTTGGCACCAACCCGACTACCGGCTCCAGCACTCTGACCTTTACCGCCAGCAGCACAGCCACCACCGGGACCAGCACCATCACGATTACCGGCGTCTCCGGCTCGCTGACACATACGACAACTATCTCGCTGACCATCAGCTCGGCTTCGGCGACTAACCTGATCGTCAACGGCGGGTTTGAAACCGGCACGGCTACGCCCTGGACTCTGACCGCCGGGGTGCTCAACAACTCCACCTCTGAACCAGCGCATACCGGATCATGGGATGCCTGGCTCGATGGCTACGGAACCTCGCACACTGACACGGCCACCCAGACTGTGTCCATTCCGTCGACTGCGACCAGCGCAACTTTGACGTTCTGGCTGCACATTGACACCGCTGAGACCACTACGACCACAGCGTTTGACGTTCTGAGCATTCAGGTACTGAATAGCTCGGGCTCGTTGCTCTCTACGCTGGGGACGTTCTCCAACCTGAACAAGGCGGCTGGCTACAGCCAGAAGTCGTTCAGCGTGATCGCCTTCAAGGGCCAGACCATCCAGATACGCTTCCGCGGCGTTGAGGACTCCAGCCTGCAAACCTCATTCGTGATTGACGACGTGGCTTTGACCGTTCAATAACGGAAGAGCAGTTCTGAAACTATCCGGGGCCGCGATGGCCCCGGATTTTTTTCGGGTGATGGGTCTTGGACGGGGTAAAGAATGAACAGGAATTGCTCGCGGCTTATGCGACGGGTGCAATCTGAATCGCCACACCACTCAGGACGGAGTCGCCCGAGAGCGGGTCGCGCAGGTTTTCATCCAGCAAGGCGTTCAAGTTCGTGCCGGGCTGTGACGCGGCTACCGACATCTTTGCTCCCGCCAAGTTGTGGCCCCAGCCATGCGGCAGGCTCACCACACCGGGCATCATGTCGTCACTGATCTGTACTTCGGCTTCCACTGAGTTGTTGCCGCGGGTGATGCGCGCCTT
>JBGPLR010000195.1:0-6370 GCA_041486545.1 Terriglobia bacterium | reverse complement strand
TGGCGGCATTTGAGACGTGGAAGCGGACCTCCGTGGAAGAGCGCGCCGCGCTGATCCACGCTGTGGCCGGAATCTTGCGCGAGCGCAAATTCGAATTTGCCGCATGGATGGTGTATGAAGTGGGCAAGAATTGGGCGGAGGCCGACGCCGACATCGCTGAGACCATTGACTTCGCGGAATTCTATTCGCGCGAAGCGCTGCGCCTGGCCAACGCCGAAACGCCGGTCACGCTGCCGGGCGAGGACGACCGGCTCATGTACATCCCGCTGGGCGTGGGCGCGGTGATTCCGCCGTGGAACTTTCCCTGCGCCATTATGGCCGGGATGACCATGGCGGCGATTGTCACCGGCAACACCGTGGTGATGAAGCCTTCTCACGATTCGCCGGCCATCGCCGCGAAGTTCTTTGAAGTCCTGCAAGAAGCTGGAATTCCTGACGGCGTGGTCAATTTCTGTCCCGGCTCGGGTTCAACCTTTGGCGCCGGACTGGTGGAGCACACGCAGTTGCGCTTCATCGCCTTCACCGGATCGAAAGAAGTTGGGTTGGACATCAACCAGCGCGCCGCGACGCCGCGTCCAGGACAGAAGTGGATCAAGCGCACCGTACTGGAAATGGGCGGCAAGGATTCCATCATTGTGGCCGATGACGCCAGCATGGATGCCGCAGTGGAAGGCGTGGCGCAAGCCGCGTTCGGGTTCCAGGGGCAAAAGTGCTCGGCTTGCTCGCGCGTGATTGTGGACGAAAAAATCTACCCGGTGTTCCTGGAGCGCCTGAAAGAGCGCGTGAACAAAATCACCGTCGGCGATCCGGTGGAGAACAAGGCCATGGGCCCGGTGGTGAGCCAGGGCGCGTACAAGAGCATTTTGGAATACATTGAGGTCGGCAAGAAGGAAGGCCGGGTGATCAACGGCGGGGGCGCGGCGAAAGATGCCGGCGAAGGTTACTTCATACAGCCCACGGTGATTGCTGACGTTGCGCCCACGGCGCGCATTGCGCAGGAAGAAATCTTTGGGCCGGTGCTGGCGGTGATCAAGGCGCGCAATTACGACGACGCGCTGCAGATCGCCAACAACACGGAATTCGGCCTGACCGGCGCGGTGTATTCCACCTCGCGCGAGAAGCTGGAGCGCGCGCGGCATGAATTCCACGTCGGCAACCTGTATTTCAACCGCAAATGCACCGGAGCCATGGTGGGAGCGCATCCTTTCGGCGGGTTCAACATGTCCGGCACGGACTCCAAGGCCGGCGGTCCGGATTACCTGCTGCTGTTCACCCAGGCCAAGTCGGTGGCGGAGAAGATCGGGGACGCGGGACCGGTCGCCGGCAAGCCGGCCAACGCCTAGGGTTCCACCGGCTATTTCCGGTTAAGGACGCGAGCGCATTCATCGCTACCGCGATGAAGGTCTGCCCGGTTTTTCTTTTATTTGACTTGAGGCAGACAGGTGCCGCAGAATATGGCAGTTTGGTTTAGCTGTCCGGTGAATGCTTCCGGGTAAAAAAGTCTTCGCCGCAGCTAATATCCTCCGAAAACGCGCTCTGAACTAGGGCGCGGCACCGTTAAAGGACGTCCAACCATGGCCAGGATCCTTTGCGTAGACGACGAACCACACGTGGTCACCCTGAAGTGCGCCATCCTGGAACAGGCTGGCCACACCGTGACAGCGTCCACCTCCGCGCGCGATGCCATCGATAAGCTGCAGAACAATGTTTACGACGCGGTGGTGACGGACTGGCGGCTGGGCGACGCCAACGGCCGGGCCGTGGTCCAGGCGGCCAAGAACAACAGCAGCATGCCCGTGGTGGTGGTGTCAGGATTCGTGGCTGAGGCCTTTCAAGCCGCGGAACCGCTGGCTGACTTGTATCTGGAAAAGCCGGTGAATCCGGAAGAACTGGTAACGATTGTCAACGAACTGCTGAAGAGCAGCGAACGGGCCACTTCGCGCTAGAACGTTCTTCTCGAAATTCCTACGCCCGGCTCTGTGTGGCCACGGCCGCGACCGAGGTGGCGGCTGCTTCCGCCAGAATGCGGTGATGGATAGTAAACAACGCCAGTTCCAGCCGGTCAGACACGCCAATCTTGTCATACACGTTGCGCAGGTAGTTCTTGATGACCTGCTCCGTGGTGCCCAGCTGAGAAGCGATCTCTTTATTCTTATAGCCCTGCACGATCAGCGCCACGATCTTTAGTTCCTTGGCGGTAAGGCGGTCGCGTACGCGCGCGCCGACCAGATCATTTTCCGCGGTCTCTTTGCTCTCCTGCGTGTCCTGCACCCAGGTTTCGCCTTTGCTGACTTTGCGCACGCATTGCACCAGCGATTCTCCGCTCACGTTGCGGTAGATCACGCCGTGCACGCCGTTGGTGAGGAAATGGCGGGAATCCTGGCCTGTATCGGCAATGGCCACCAGCTTGGTTTTGAACTTACGCGCGCCTTCTACCACGGCGGGAAGACTGGTATGGATATCGGCGCCGAAAATCATCACCGTGGCGTGGAATTTCTCCAGGGCCATCATCATCTTCTCTGAGTTTTCCGCCTGAGCGACAATGCGCAGATCGTCTTCAACCGCCAGGACCTTTGCCGCTCCGGTGCGGAAAATAGCTTGGTTATCGGCCAAAATGATCTTGAGCATTACTTGGTTCCTTTGCCTTTGCGTATGAATTTGTATTGGTCAATGACGCAAGCGACGCCGTTCTTTTTCCTCTTCTTCCCGGCGTTGGAGCCGGACGGCGATTCCGTATCCTTGCGCACCACGCGCCCGGTGCAGCGCACTTCCACGTCAGTCGGGGTGCCCAGCACGCCGGCCGGAAGGGTGATATCAAATTCGATGGGCGAACCTACATTGAGATCAACATCGGCCATAATGTAGACGCCCGCAGAGCTCATATCGGCGGTGGTCCCTTTGTCATCGCCGCCTTTGCCGTGGATACGAATCGGCAGCTCAAGCGGAAACCGTTTTCCTGTCCTTGCCTCTGACATTTGCCTCCTCAGCATAAGCTGCGCCCAGCCCCTAAAAAGGGCTGTTCAGGATGGTGGAGAAGAACGAATGAAGGTTTATATCATGAAATAAGAACGCCGGACAGAGCATTCACCTAATTAAGCAACAACTAAGGACAAGCCCGGAATGATTGTAAGCGATTCAAATTAGATTGTCTGCAAAAACACTGCGTGGAGGCATGGCGGGGCCGGGAACAGAACCGGTCTGACTTCCTGGGGAAGCCTGTCCGACGCGGTTCAGAGAGGTCCGTCACCAGCCGACAGAGGGCTACCAACCGCCGGTGCCGCCGCCACCGAAGCCGCCTCCGGAGAAGCCGCCGCTGGAAAAACCGCCTCCGCTAAATCCAGATGAACTGGAACTGGCGCGCGGAGCGGCGACGAAAGCCGCGCTCGTGGTCTGTGACATGGCGCCCAGGCTATTCACAAAGTAGAAAGTATTAAAGGTCGTCCAATCGCCCTGGTACCAGTTGGGCGGGTTCTGAATAATGCCTTCAAAGGCCTTGGCCCAGTGATGCTCCACGCCCAGGGCCATGGCGTAAGGCAGAAATTTTTCAAAGGTGTCCGGCGGCATGCGCTTGAGCCGGTCAGCGTCCACCCGGTTCATGAAGTCCTGGAACCCGAGAATCTGCAGGCGAGTGCGCGCGCCTTTCATGCTGGTGGCACTGAGCTGGCGTCCAATCAGAACAATGATGGCCACGGCAATCACCACGCACACGATGGCCGGCCCCATGGAGTTAAGAAAATCGGCGAGCTGCAACCATTGCGCCAGCGCGTATGGGACCAGCACCAGCACAGCGCCCAGTCCCAGGTAAGCCTTGGATGAATCAGGGTCCAGCGTGTACATGCCCTTGGTCTTGAGCGCGCTCATGATCTCTTCTTTGATAAGGGGAATCGCGGTGTAGAAGCGGTTGCGCAGGTCCGATACCCGCGTGGTCTTGCCGGCATAAAAAATCCGGTCCAGCATGGCGCGCTCGTAGTCGGTCAGGCCGCTCCAGTCGTTGCGGTCTTTCAACAATTGGAGATCGTAATCCTTGGTGGTGAAGAGCAGGCCTTTGTGCTGCGTCTCCACAATCTTGATGTAGCCACGGACCGCCAAGTCTACCATCACGGAAGTGATGTCGCGCGGGTCCACGCTGTCGTCGATCAGCGTGCCGACTTCCGCCGGCCCCATCTTTTCCGGTGGCTCATACATAGGCGCCACCGACATGCCGGGGTCGGGGTCCCGGCCTTTGAACCACCACAGCGGGAACATGACGGCAAAGGCCCACAACGGCAGCGTGACGATTGGGTTGCTGCGCAGGAACCAGCCCATCTTGGTGAACCCGCCCGGCTCTTTCAAGAGATCTTTGGGGATATAGACATCTATCGTAAGGCCGCCGTGCATGGGCAGAGGCGCAGTTGTTTCGGCGCTGGCGACTGGACCTTCCACCGAAACACGGCCGCGTTCTGTCGATCCATAAGAGCCGACGAAAGCCTGCGCCTGCAGAGAACCGCTGGTGCTCTCGGGCAAATACACAATGGCCGACGCGTGTTCGATGGGCAAGGGCGAATCGTTGCCGGTCACGTTCCAGTAAAACTCTTCATGATCGTCAAAGAACTTCACTGCGTTGGCCACGGAGTATTCGAAGATCACCATCTTGGAGGTATCCACTGCGCCTGGCACGGTGACTTTGAGCTTCAAGAAACCGTTTTTGGTGCTCTTTTCGTACTTCAGTGGCGAGCCTATGGCGTCCGTGACTTTCTCAATCCTTAAAAAGAGGGAGTAGTTGCTGCCCTTGGGGCCCGGGTACTCGATGGGGATATCGCGATAGACACCGTGATACGGCCCAGTGAACAGATAGGTGATTTGTTCGGTGACGCGGGCGGAGCCGTCGGAATCCACGTGCGCTGTGGTGTCCCAGCGCGTGACGCGGATACTCCCGCCCCAGGCCGGTGCAACAGCCAGGAGGACAAGAAGAAAAAGTCCCATCCTGATCATTGCGCGGAGCGAGCACGCTCTGTCGGTGTGCGTCATTGGGTTAGAGCTTCAGGCTTAGAGTTTAACCCGATTAGAACTTTACCTGGACGTTTTCGCGGTCGCCGGGCGCCTCTACTTCAAAGAACTGTTTGCTGCTGAAGCCGAACATGCCCGCAATGATGTTGCTGGGGAAAGACTGCACGCGCGTGTTGTAGTCGCGAATCACGGCGTTGTAGTAGCGCCGCGCGTTCTGAATGTTGTCTTCAATCGAGTTGAGCGAACTCTGCAAGCCGGTAAACTGCTCGGAGGCTTTCAATTCCGGATAATTCTCAGCCACCGCGAACAGGCTTTTCAAAGCGCCGCTGAGCTGGTTTTCCGCCACGGCCTTGTCGCCCGGCGTGCTGGCTTGCATGGCCTGAGAGCGGAACTTGGCGATGTTCTCAAACGTTCCTTTTTCGTGCGCGGCGTAACCCTTGACGGTCTCCACCAGGTTGGGGATCAGGTCATGACGGCGCTTGAGTTGCACGTCAATGTCAGACCACGCCGAGTCTGCCCGCACCCGCAGCTGCACCAGGCTGTTATACATGCCAGCCAGAACCAAGACCACCAGGCCGATCAGAACCAGAACCACAATCAGCGCCATCGTTCCTCCCACGTAGTCGTTCTTCTGCGAACCTGAGCGGAAGTTATCACACTGAATCCACGGGGCGCAAATCGCGGGTGGGCCTTTTCGCGGATGTCGCATCGCGATATAATCCCCGGCCGTGATTTGGTGCGTGTTGTTGCGGTAGGGATTTTGAGCGGTGGCCGCCCCAGCCATCATGGATGGACTTCCTGCCCTCAAGGTCAGGGACCAGAGTACAGTGACGTCTCCGAGGCCCAAGGCCAGAGAGCGCTATGTCCGTGCAGTCAGCTGCACGTTTGTCTATCCGGCCAGATTGATGATGATCGAAAGGACAATATGGAGCGAACTAGTCTCTTAGTTCTCGTCCAGCGCGTACTATTTCCTGCATATGCGCTATTGAATTTGGAATGGGCGGCCTGGCGAGCGACTTGTGGGATTCGCGATAAGCGCTTGAATACTAAAGGCCATGCACATGAATCGCACAGTGGCAGACGTTGTGCTAGCACAATTAAGACACCTGAATTTCCGGTGAATGTGTAACTCAACATCAACCTTGTCTGCAATTCTTTAAGATCAGGTGATTAGCAACACTCCAAGGAGCGACAAATGATAGGAAAGAGAATATTGCTAGGCGCTTTAATCTGTGCCCTCTTCCTGTTCTTAGGCGTTGGCGCGTTTGCGCAGGAATCCGCCGTGAAGGGCAATTTGGGCGGATCAGTGGTGGATACCACCGGGGCCGTAATTCCCGGGGCCAAGGTCACGTTAACCACGCCGACCGGCTCAGAATCCGTGAAC
>JBGPLR010000194.1:0-6374 GCA_041486545.1 Terriglobia bacterium | reverse complement strand
GTGCAATCCGCAACCATGCAGCGCAAGCCTTGCTGGCGCGCGGCAATCGCCGCAGCCAGACCGGCTGGCCCGCCGCCAACAATAAAAACATCAGTGTCGTAGAGTGTGGTCATCTTCATTCTTACAATGCGTTTTTTACAATGCGTTTCCAACGCGCCATTTCCGGCGCGGTTCTTACCGGCACGGCATCTACCAGCGCAATAAGAGAAGTTCCGAACAGAACCCGGGTCCCATGGCAGCGAGCACGCTGTATGTGCCCGGTTCGCCACGACGGTGCGCCAGAAATTCTTCCAGCACCACAAGCACCGATGCGGAAGAGAGATTACCGACGTTCTGCAAAGAGTCCCAGGAAGCTTCCAGTTGGCCATCGGCCAACTCCAGCGCATCGGCGATGGCCTCCAGCACGCGCGGTCCGCCGGTGTGGATAATCCAACTGGCGATGTCGTCGCGACGAAGTCCGTGATCTTCCAGAAATGAATCAACGTCAGAACGCAGGTTTTCCTGAATCACAGCTGGGACGTCGGCGGAAAGCACGATGCGGAAGCCGTCTTCAGAGATATTCCAGCCCATGACGTTCTGGGTGTTCGGATAAAACACAGACCGCGTGGCCAGCACCTGCGGGCCACTGAAACCCGCTTCACTGCCGGCGACCAGCACAGCCGCGGCGCCGTCGCCGAACAGGCCGGTGGATATCAGGTTGGCGACGGAGAGATCGTTGCGCTGCCAGGTCAGTGAGCAGATCTCTACCGCCAGGACCACGGCCACTTGATCAGGGAATGCGCGAACATAGTCGGCGGCGCGGGCCAATCCAGCGGCGCCGGCCACGCAGCCCAGGCCAAACATAGGCACGCGCTTGATGCGGGGCGAGAGGCCCATGCGATTCACCAGCCGGGCGTCAATCGAAGGACTGGCCACGCCGGTTACGGAAACAAAGTACAGCGCGTCAATGCTTCCCGGGGTAAGACCGGCGGGCGTGATGGCGCGGCAGATGGCGTCACGGCCCAGGGTCTGCGCGGATTCGATCCACTGGTCATTGGCTTGCCCCCAGGTCCGGATCCCGTCATACGCTTCCAGGGGAAGCACAAGATTTCTTTTTTGCACGCCGCAACGGGCGTGCAGGCGGTCCAGGAGTTCGGGCCGGGACAGGCGCCCTTTCCAACGCTCATTGAGAGCCGAAGTGATGGCCTGTTGTTCGTAAGAGTTCTCGGGAAAAGCAACGCCCGCACTAACAATTTGCATTCAACAACACCTTAAAGGGGACTGGATTCTCTTGCAACTTCTCAGACTGTTTGATTCGATCTGCCGGTTCTCTTACTGGTTATGCTGATCCGCTTCGTCGCGACTCAGCCAATTCACGAACATGACACCGGGAAAAATGACAAACTGCCGCGGCAAGGATGGAGCTAAACACTCACAGCCCGCCGCGCCAGTCGCAGCGCGTCCAGCCAGAATGTGGAAGAAGAGTGAATCATCTCCACCACGCTTCGCACGGCGAGCACAAATTGTTCAAGCTGCTCTTCGCTGACCAACAACGGCGGCGCGGCTTTCAAGACCATGAGGTTGTTTCCGCAGACCTGAGTGAGAATTTTGTGATCGCGGAAAAGCCGCATCACCAGCATCTGTCCGAACATACCTTCGTGGACTTTGCGGAATGCCTCAAAGGGAAGCCGGAGCTGCAGCTTGCCGGGGGCGCGGAAAACAATTCCATTGAGCATGCCCAGCCCGCGGACTTCAGCCACCATTTCGAAGCCGGAGAGCGCGTCAGTGAGTTGCTGGCGGAACTGTGCGCCCAGCCGCTCAGCGCGCTCGCCCAGGCGTTCTTCGTGCAGCGCGCGCAAAGTGGCCAGACCGGCGCGCATGGAGAGATTGTTTTCACTGTAAGTGGAAGTGTGAATGATGGCCCGGCCCAGCGAGTTGTAAACCGACTCGTAAATATCGTCGGTCATGAGCACGGCGCCGCTGGGGACGAGCCCTCCGCTGAGCGCCTTGGCCAGAACCACCATGTCCGGCTCCAGCCCGTAGTGATGCGCTGCCAGGAATTTACCGGTGCGATACATGCCGGTCTGAACTTCGTCGAGTACGAATAATGTTCCGAAGCGCCGGCAGAGCGCCTGCGCCTGCTGAAGATATTGGCGGTCAGGGACGCAGATCCCGGCTTCGGCCTGGACCGGCTCCACGATGAAGGCGGCGAACTTGCGCGTCGCCAGCTTCTGCTCGAGCTCCCTGATGTCGGCGAAGGGCACGTTTTCCGCGCCCGGCAACAGCGGGCCAAAGCCTTCCGCCCATTGCGAATCCGCCATCAGCGACAGCGCGCCACAAGTGAGTCCGTGAAACGCTCCGCGACAATAGAGCAGCCCGGTTCTCTTGGTGAAAACGCGGGCGAATTTAATGACCGTCTCAACGCCTTCACTGCCCGAGCTACAGAAATAAGCCTTGGTGAGTCCTCCGCCGGCCAGCCGGGTCAACTCAGCGGCGAGTTCGCCCGCCAATTCCGCAACATGGCTTTGCAGCATTGCCGGACCGCGCCGGTCAAGTTCTTCATGCAGCGCGGCGATCACCGCCGGGTGGTTATGTCCCAGGTTGTGAACGCAATAGCCGGAAAGAAAATCGAGAATGCGGGAGCCGTCGTCCGTGTACAGCTCTGCACCGGAGCATTGCGTGTACCGCACGTTCATCTCAAGCAGATTCAGCAGGCGCACCCACTGCGGATTGACGTGGGCGGAATATGAATTTTCAAGCTTTGAGGATTTGAGTTCAGCAGTGCCTAGTTGAGATGCAGCCATGCTCTCCTAATTAGAAATGGGCTTAGCGTCGCCCATCTGTCCTAAATTGAATAGGAGGTTAGATGCACGATATTCTTATCTGGTTAAGATTTTTAGACTCAAAAGTGTAATAACGCCTCTAAATTATTGAATAAGCAAAGGATAATCCACGTAGATGGTGGGTTTGGGTGCGTCCGATGGTGCTCGTCGCGCTCAACTACCCATTCTTGCTGGGGCAGGTTCGGTGGCGCGCAAGTGTTGAGTCCCAAACGCAGCGGGACTGTCGTGAACCCGGAAGCTGGGCCTTATAATGCCCACAGTGCTCACCTCCGGACGGCACGCGCGCCCGGCGTGAGTTAAAACTAGAGTGGCCGCACCCAATCCAGATTCGCCCAAGACTTCGCGCCCGGTTTCGCTGCGGCGCATCGTGCTGGTTCCGCTGGCGCTGGGAATCGTTGTGCTTTTTGGACTGGTTTTCTCCCAGCAGGCGTTCAACCTCAAACAACTGCAACCGGATTCAGCGCAACAAACGCTGGTGCTGCTGGCGCTTTCCGCCCTGGTTTTCCTGTTGCTGGTGGTGCTCACCTTTGTTTTGTTCCGCAACCTGGTCAAGCTTTACGCGGAGCGGCGGCTGGGCGTGCTGGGCTCGCATTTCCGCACGCGCATGGTGCTGGGAGCGCTGGCGCTGTCTTTTGCTCCGGCACTGGTGATGTTCATGTTCTCGTACGGGCTGATGAACCGCTCCATTGACAAATGGTTCTCCACGCCGGTGAACGAACTGCAGCAGGATTCAGGACGCGTGGCCAAGTTGCTGGCCGATTATGCCGGCGACAATGCGCACCAGGAGGCGGTGGAGATCGCGCAGTCGGCCGACGTCCAGCATGCTTTTGAAACCGGCAACTATGCCGGGGTGCTGCATGAGTTTCGCCGCCACCAGCCCACGCTGCAAGGAGGATTTGCCCTGGCCATAGCGGACGGCACGGCGGTGGCCAGCGTCAATCTGCCCCGGCCCTGGCCTACGCTGCAGCGCGACCTGCCGGTTTTGGCGCAGGTGGAAGGCGGCTGGCAAAAGTGGAATTACCTCGACAAGGAATACATCCTGGCCATGGCGGCGGCTGGAGACAAAGGCAGGATCATGGTGGGGCTGCCGCTGCCGCCGAATTTTTCGCCCACGCTGGAACAGATCAACCAGAACCAGAAGAACTATCTGGCCCTGGGCCGCGAGACCAAGCGGATTCGCGGCCTGTGGATGCTGCTGCTCACCCTGCTGACCGTGCTGGTGTTGTTTGTCGCCACCTGGACGTCACTGTTCGTGGCCCGGCTGGTTACGCGGCCGGTGGAAGCGCTGGCGGAAGCCACCCGCGAAATTTCACTCGGCCATCTGGAGCATCGCGTGGAGGTCTCCGCGGCGGACGAACTGGGCGAACTGGTGGCGTCTTTCAACCGCATGGCCGCGGAACTGGAATCCAGCCGCAAGAAGATTGACGACTCGGCGCGCGCGTTGACGGAAACCAACACCGAACTGGACCAGCGCCGCCGCCATATTGAAACCATTTTGGAAAGCATTCCTACGGGCGTTCTCTCCCTGGGGCCGGAGCAGCGCGTTACCCACAGCAACATGGCGTTCCAGCGCATGTTCCAGCCGCAGGGCGGCGCGCCCCTGGTGGGTTCCAGCCTGCAGCATATCTTCCCGCCTGACGTGGCTGCCGACCTGGAACACCTTCTGCGGCGGGCTGACCGCATGACGGTAACGGCCGCCCAGTTTGAGATTCCGGTGGATAAAGCCAAGATCAACGCCAGCGTGACGGTATCGTCAGTGCAGCACGGGAAGCAGCGGCTGGGCTATGTGATCGTGTTTGAAGATTTCAGCGAACTGCTCAAGGCGCAGAAAGAAGCCGCGTGGCGTGAAGTGGCGCGCCGCGTGGCCCACGAAATCAAGAACCCGCTCACACCGATTGCGCTGTCCGCGGAACGCATTCGCCGCCATCTGGAGCGCGGGTCAACGCCGGAGCCGGCATCGCTGGCGGTGATCACCAGTTGCGCGGAGACCATCAGCGAAGCGGTGCAGACGGTGCGCTCCCTGGTGGATGAATTTTCGTCGCTGGCGCGGTTCCCCGCGGCCCAGCCGCGTCCGGCGGACATCAATGAAATTGTGGAAAGCACGCTGGCCATGTTCAACGGGCGGCTGGACGGCATCCGCGTGGAGAAGCAACTGGACTCCGGCTTGCCCCTGGCCATGGCCGATCCGGACGCGATCAAGCGCGCGCTGGCCAACCTGATTGATAACGCCGCCGAAGCCATGAAGGACTCACTGGTGCGGGAAATCCATATCACGACATCTTTTCTGGAAGACCATGACGCGCTGGAAGTAATGATTGCCGATACCGGCCACGGCATTGACCGCGACGTGAAAGAGAAGCTTTTTCTGCCGTATTTTTCCACCAAGAAACGCGGGACCGGGCTGGGTCTGGCGATTGTGCGGCGTATTGTGGAAGACCATCGCGGCAACGTTCGCGTAGAAGAGAACAAGCCGGCGGGCGCCAAGTTCATTGTTGAACTTCCCTTGGCGGGCAAAGTGGCGCTGGCGGAGGCCCGGAATGCATAGCATTCTGGTGGTGCCGAATGCATAGCATTCTCGTGGTAGACGACGAACGTGATATCCGCGAATCCCTAAAAGGCATTCTGGAAGACGAAGGCTACAAAGTCCTGCTGGCCGAAAGCGGCGAAGCCTGCCTGGAAGAACTCAAAAAACGCCCGTGCGAGGTTGTCCTGCTGGACATATGGCTTCCCGGCGCGGACGGCCTGGACACTCTGGAGCGCATTCGCCAACTGCCCGCGGAAGACGCGCCGGAAGTAGTAATGATTTCGGGTCACGGGACCATTGAAACCGCCGTGCGCGCCACCAAGCTGGGAGCTTTTGACTTCCTGGAAAAACCGCTGTCGCTGGACAAGACGCTGATCGTGATCAAGAACGCGCTGGACGCGCACCGGCTGCGCCGCGAAAACTCTGAGCTTAAACGCCAGGTGCAGGCCAAGAGCGTGATCGCGGGCGAAAGCATTCCCATGAAAGCACTGCGCCAGCAGATCACTATCATGGCGCCCACCAACGGCCGGGTGCTGATCTTCGGGGAATCGGGCACGGGAAAAGATCTGGTGGCGCACGCCATTCACGCGCAGAGCTTGCGCAAGGACAATCTGTTCGTCGAGGTGAACTGCGCGGCCATCCCGGAAGACTGGATTGAAAGCGAGCTGTTCGGCCATCGCAAAGGCGCGCTGCCCGGCGCGGCCGGCGACAAGGAAGGCAAGTTCGAAAAAGCCAGCGACGGCACGCTGTTCCTGGATGAAATCGGGGACATGAGCCTGAAGACGCAGTCCAAGGTGCTGCACGCGCTGGACGAAGGCAAGTTCACCCGCGTGGGCGACGACGAGCCCATCAAAGTGGACGTGCGGGTGATCGCCGCGACCAACAAAGACCTGGAAGAGGAAATCTCCAGAGGCAATTTTCGCGAAGACCTGTTCTACCGGCTGAACGTGATTCGACTGCGGATGCCACCGCTACGTGAACGCCGCGACGAAATTCCGGCGCTCGTGAACCACTTCGTCGACCGATCG
>JBGPLR010000193.1:0-6378 GCA_041486545.1 Terriglobia bacterium | reverse complement strand
CTGGGCGCGCGTGGCGCTGGACCGGATGCTGGAAGTAAAGTAAAGATTTCCACCGCAAAGGACGCAAGGGGCGCAAAGGAAAATAAGTGGACAAACCCAAAACATTCACGCTGGAAGAAGCCCAGGTGCTGGTGCCAGTGCTCAAGTCGCTGCTCAAGACGGCCATGGAAGGCAAGCGAATCATTGAGCAGGTGGAGCGCGAGTCGCTGGAGCTGGCGCGCCGCATCGTGGAGAGCGGCGGGTTCCACGTGGACATTGTGAAACGGGCGCGGCGGGTTGCGGAGCGCGACAAGGCGCTGCAAGAGACTAAAGACGCTCTGGCGGAGATTGATTCCATCGGCGTGCAGGTCAAGGACATTGATATCGGCCTGCTGGATTTCCCCTGCGTGGTGGAGGGCCAGATCGTCCTGCTGTGCTGGAAGTACGGCGAAGATGAGATCGAATACTGGCACGGCGTGGAGGAAGGCTTCCGCGGACGCAAGCTGATTGACGAGCGGATCCGCAGCGGGAAGAAGAAGGAAAAGCCCAACTAGAGCGAAAGAACCGGGCCGAGCTGGCGTCAATACTTGCAGAGGCGCGGTATGACACTCTCTGCGGGCGTCTTTTTGGGTCTCGCCATCTGCTGGGGCTACACAGTTGTTGCCTCGGTCGACTTGAAGAACTTCACCTTGGAGTTTCTGCTGGAAGGCCTGCCCGATATTGTGGATGATCCGGAGCTCGCGTTGCTCTTGGTTGTGTGCCTGCTCGTGATCTGGGCTGCGATAGCGATCCTCCGCAAGTTGATCGACATGGTTGTATCGCTGTTTTCAGGTGATTGGGGAGACGGACCTCAAGGACTTGGGCTGAGCTGACGCAGGTTGTCACAAAACCGGGGGCATGAACCCGTAACCCGGTCATCGCCCAATCGGCTCGGCGTCTACCTGTCCTGTTTGTGCGGAGCGCATGTCCAGCCGGACAATTCCGCGGCATCTGTTTCCAGGGCGCAAGGGCTGCTATATTTGTGTTCAGGATTCCAATGAAATTCCAGAGTATAAGGCGAGTCGCAGGGCGCGCGCGCATGGCTGTCTGCGCGGTTGCGGCGCTGGCGAGTGTGCTCAGCTTGCCCGGATGCGGTGGCGGCACGTCGGGCAAAGCTGAATACCTTTATGTCGCGGTGCCTGAGGCGTCGCTGCGCGACCACGTTTCCACCATCTACAACAAAACCGGACTGGTGCACAACGGCGAGCGAGTGCAAGTGCTGGAGCGTATGCAGAACCGGCGCTTTGTTCGCGTGCGCACGCCGCGCGGAGAAGAAGGCTGGGTGCAGGAGCGCCTCCTGGCTGACCAGCAGACTTTCGACCAGTTCCAGCGGCTGGCTGAGCAATTCAAGACGGCGCTCCCGCAGGGCACGGCGACGGTGGAGTTGCAGGTGAAAGTCCACGTGCTGCCAGGAAGAAAAGCCGGCTACCTTTATTTGTTGAACGAGAAACAGAAAGTGGAGTTGCTGGAACGGCGCGCGGCCGCCAGGAACGCTACCGCAGCCCAGATGGAAAAACAACAGAAAGACAAAGATAAAGATAAGGACGCGGACGATAGCGATGATGACAAGGATGCGTCCAGTCCAGACGTGGTGATGGAAGACTGGTGGCTGGTTCGCGACACGCAAAAACGCGTGGGCTGGGTGCTGGGACGCACGCTGTACCTGGACATCCCAATCGAAATTGCGCAATACGCGGAAGGCCAGCGGGTGATCGCCGCCTTTCCGCTGGATGAAGTCCAGGACGGCGACAAGAAGGTCCCCGAGTACCTGGCGCTGTTGACCGAGAACAAAGACGGTTTGAGCGCAGACTTCACCCAGGTCCGGGTTTACACCTGGAACACGCGCAAACACCGCTATGAGACGGCATACCGGGAAAAGAATTTGTCGGGATCGCTCCCGGTGGATCTGGGGCGGCAGGATTTTGGCGGCAAAGAAGGCACGCTGCGGACCTTTACCCTGCGCCTGAAGGACGATGACGGCAAAGCCCGCCAGCAGCTATACAAGTTCAATCCGCCGATCGTGCGCAAAGTCTATGCGCCGGGCGAAGAGCCTCCGGCCAAGCCCAAGCGCAAACGCGCTGCAGAGCCGAGCGCTTCCAAACGTCAAAATCACAAGACCTAAAGAGACTGCGCTAAGACCGCACCTTTTATCTATCAAAACCGTCATCCCGAGTCTCCGTCAATGAGGACGCGCTGTCATCAGCGTCCGAATAGGAGCGAGGGACCCTGCGTTTTCTGAAGCGTATTCAAAGGGATGGGAAAGCACAAGGTCCCTCCGGCCTACTCGCGTGCTGATGATAACGCGCGCTCGTGAGACGGCCGTCGGGATGACGACCTTTGAGAAATGTCGGTTTCACCGGTTTTCCCGCGCTCTAACGCCTTCCCCCCAAGCGCACTTTTGGCGGTAATCCATCCATTTTATCCAGAACATTCTTGTTAACCCCGGCCCAGCTCATTCGTTCTAGTGCTGGAGGTCGAACATTATGGATGCATTCGTGAGCAGCCAATTGAAAGAATGGGCCTTATTGCTGACGTTCATTGCCATGTGGGTTTGGATCGCCTACATTGTCACAACGGGCTTGCGGCGTCGCCAGCAGACAGCCATGCAGAAGGCGTTGCTGGAAAAGTTTGCGTCGGCGCATGACTTTGCCGAGTTCATGCAGTCGCCGGCGGGGCAGAAATACGTGATGAGCTTTACTGACCAGGTGACCAGCCCGCGCAGTGCCATTTTGAACTCGATTCGAACCGGCCTGGTTCTGGGGGCCATGGGCGCGGGAGCGGCCACGGGCCATTTGGGCGGAGGCATTGCCACCGACGTATTGCACACCGCGGCCAATATCCTGATATGCGTGGGTCTGGGGTTTTTGGTGTCCGGCGCGATCGCATTTTTTCTTTCTAAGAAGATGAGTCTGGACGGCAAGGAGTAGCCGCGTTGTTTGCCGCATTTGGAGCACGGCATCTGGCAATGACCAACGCGCGCAGAGACGAAGCCGAGAGCCAAGCCGCGCGGACTGCCCAGGCGGAGTTTGAAGCTTTCTATCTGCGGACGGCGCGGACGCTGCACGGCTACCTGTGCCGACTGAGCCGCGATCCGGCTGCGGCGGATGAAGTCCTGCAGGACGCCTACATTCGCATGATCAGCGTGCCATCCATGGATGAAGCGGCGCGCAAGGCGTACTTGTACACCACGGCGACCAATATCCTGCGCGACCGCTGGCGGCGGCAGAAGCGGGAACGCGAATGGACCGAACAAAGCAGCGTGACGGAAGAAACCCGCCAGAATTTCAACCTGCCGGTAGACATGGCGGCGGTGTTTGACCAACTGGGCGCGCAGGAACGCGCCGTGCTGTGGCTGGCCCACGTGGAAGAGATGAGTCACAAGGAAATCGGCGCTATTCTAGGAGTGAAAGAGCAGAGCGTTCGGGTGATAGTGTTCCGCGCGCGCGAGAAAGCGAAAGGCCTGCTGAAAAAGGCAGGGTTCAGAGGTTCCCATGAATAACCAAGTCAGCCAGGACGGGAAGAATAAAGACACCGAGCTGGATGCTTTGATCAAGAACATGGCCGATCACCATCAGCCCCAATTGCCCAGCCCGGGATTGATCTGGTGGCGCGCGCAAGTCCGGAAGAAGCTGGAAGCCAAAGAGCGGGTCGAGCGTCCCATGGCGATTATGCGCATGCTGGTGTCTGCGGCCGGCGCGGTGGTGTTACTTGGGTTGGTGGTCGTGAACTGGCTGACGTTTCATGCCGGAACTCAGCCGAGCAATCTCATCCTGCTGCTGGCCGTGGCGGTTGCTGCGGCCGCCGCGATTATCTTTGCCAGCAGTTTGCGGACATTCAAGGCATGAGATTCTAACTTCCACGAATAGCGACGCTCTGGTAGTATGCCGTCGCTTGGAGGGAAGCTATGGAAGGTTTTGGAATTCTCTTGTGGCTGGCGATGCTTGTTGTGAGCATAATTCTGATCATCGCGCAGCTGCGGCTTTTCAGCATTGACCGCACGCTAAAAAGCATTCTTGCCGTCTTGTCCCAGCAAAATCCACAACCGGCGACGTCTTCGCCGGATGCTCAGTCCGTAGAGGCCCAGCGCGCCCGGATCGCCGACGTCCAGCAAAACTGGCCGGGATACAAATGACACAAATGATGAGCTGCCGGGCTAAGAATAGAACTCAGCGATGGACTCCACCACGTGGCGCTGTTCCGCTTCTTCCAGTTCGGGGAACATGGGCAGCGCCAGGACTTCTTCGGCGGCCAGTTCGGCTTCAGGCAGATCGCCCTTAGCGTAGCCAAGGTAGGCAAAACACTTTTGCAGGTGCAGGGGCACGGGATAATAAATCTCCGAGCCAACGCCGCGGTCTTTCAGGAAGTCGCGCAGCTTATCGCGCTGCTGCACGCGAACCACATATTGATGGTAGATGTGGTGAGCTTGCTTGCGGGTCTTGAGCAGCACGACGGGCGCGGGCGCGTTGGCTGCGGTCCGGGTAAGTCCGGCGGCGGCGAGCATCTGATCGTAGGTCATCGCGCGCTGGCGGCGAGCATCATTCCAGCGCGGCAGGTAGCGCATCTTCACCCGCAGAACCGCGGCCTGGATGGAATCCATGCGGCTGTTGGCGCCGATTTCATCGTGGTAGTAGCGCTGTTTGGCGCCGTGATTGCGCAGCGAGCGTACGTGCTCAGCCAGAACGGGATCGCTGGTGGTGAGGATGCCGGCGTCGCCAAAAGCGCTTAAGTTCTTGGTGGGATAAAAACTGAACGCGGCAGCGTCGCCCAGCGCGCCGGCGGGCTTTCCGTTCCACGACGCTCCCGCGGCCTGCGCGGCGTCTTCAATTACGCGGAGTTTGAATTCCGCGGCGAGGAGTCCGAGCGCGTCCATGTCCGCACACTGGCCGTAAAGATGGACGGGCATGATGGCGTGGCGGCGCGGCGCCGAGGTGCGGAGTGCCTGGTCCACTTTGGCGGGATCAATATTCAAGGTTTCCGAATCCACGTCCACGAACACCGGACGGGCGCCGGCGCGCACGATGGTGCTGGCGGTGGCAAAAAAGCTAAAAGGTGTGGTGATTACCGAATCACCGTTGGTGATTCCGGCCGCAGCCATGCCCAGCCAGAGGGCGTCCGTGCCGGAGGCGCAGGCCACGGATTCGGTGGTCCCGCAAAGGACGGCAAATTCCCGCTCAAAGGCCGTAACTTCCTCGCCCAGAATGTACTTCTGTGAGTCGCACACGCGGGTAATCGCCGCCAGGACTTCTTCCCGCAGGCCGGCGTACTGGCGCGAGAGATCCAGCATAGGCACTTCCAGCGACTTTTGGCTGGCGGTTTTCATGAGGTAGGAGCTTCGATTTTAGCACCCTAAATGGGGCCAAGGTACTTTTGCTGATCGACCCATGAAAAGCTACAATGTATTTAGCCGTAAGATGTAAGGCAAGAAAGCTGTTTCCCTTGAGTTCCAGGTAGAACTTAACAGGAGAAAGATCGGCAAATGGAAACCAAGCCGGCACAAAACATACAGGACTCCTTTCTGAACACTGCGCGAAAGGACAAAACGCAGGTCACCATCTACCTTTTGAGCGGAGTCAAGCTGACGGGCCGCATACGGTCGTTCGACAAGTACTCGGTCGTCCTGGAAACCAACAATCAGGAGCAGCTCATCTTCAAACACGCTATCTCCACGGTGGTCATGTCCAAGGGAAGCCACCATGATGTCCGTGGGGGGCATCACGCGGGAGCTGAGGCCGAGAGCGCACCAGCCAAAGTAGAGGGCTAATCTATTCCTGGGCCGCGTTCCCGCTTTCGTAAACCGGCGGGGATGTCCACCGGCCGCGACCGGCCGGAGCGAGCATTCCTGGTGGCGGTGGAGTTTCGCCACCGTTCGCGCACCGACCGCGACGTGGAGCTGCCGCCCAGCGCCGTGCTGGCACGCGACGCCGCGCGCAATGCAGAGAGCCAGCAGCCCGACGAAGGGCCATCTCCGCGGCTGCGCCCCGGCTTAGAAGAATCTCTGGCGGAGTTCCGCGAACTGGCCGCTTCGGCCGGCGCAGAAATCGTGGGCGAGTTCATACAGCGCCGCGACCGGCCTGATCCCGCCACGCTGATGGGCATCGGCAAATTGCAAGAGATTGCCGGAGCCGTGGCGTCAGCGCAAGCCGATCTGGTGTTGATTGACCACGATCTCTCGCCTTCGCAGCAGCGCAATATTGAAAACGAAGTGAATGCGCGGGTGATTGACCGCACCCAGCTCATCCTGGATATTTTTGCCCGCCACGCGCGCAGCCGTGAAGGCCAGTTGCAGGTAGAGTTGGCGCAACTGGAGTACATGCTGCCCCGGCTGGCCGGACGCGGCATTGAGATGTCACAGTTGGGCGG
>JBGPLR010000192.1:0-6378 GCA_041486545.1 Terriglobia bacterium | reverse complement strand
GATTCGCGCAAACTGGAGGCCTTGAATTCCACGTCCGACACTGGGAACCAATAAATGGCCAGGCCTTCCTTAGGCTGGACTTCTGGCGTGATGAGCTTCCACGGTACCGTGTAAGTCTCTTTGCTGGAGCCGCCGGACATGCCGCCCATGCCGCCGCCTCCGCCGCCTCCACAGGTCGCCCAGACTTGCGACGTCAGGAAAACAGTGATCAAAACAAGGGACATCAGGCGGTGGGGGAAGGAGTATTTCATGGGCAAATTATAACTGATGGACCATTGGGAGTGTGACAACGCGATTCTTGGTAATTGGTATTTGGTACTTGGTATTTAGTTCTTAGCCATTGGCCTTTGGCTCTTGGCCGTTAAGCTCATATACGGCAGAAGTACTTTCCGCACTTTGTATCTAGCCAAGAGCTAAGAGCCATCAGCCAAATACTAAGTACCAATTACTAAGTACTGCTTGTCCTCACGACCTCGCCATCAACTCCCGCATCGCTGCAATCACCGCGTCGGGCGCTTCCAGCGAGCTGCTGTGTCCGCATGCGGGAACTCTTACCAGCTTGGAGCCGGGGATGGCCGCGGCCAGTCGCTCAGAGCGGAACGGCGGCTGCGGCTTGTCGTCTTCGCCGGCAATGATCAGCGTGGGGCAGCGTATGGCCGCTAATTCCGTGGGGGAGACTTCCGCGCGGTTCATCACGCCCATCAGCGCGCGCGCCGTGTTCTTAGGACGCGAACGCAGCTTGGCCGTCCATTCTTTGAGCATGGCCTGCCTGGCTGGACTGGTGCTGGCCCGCGTGGACTTGCCGAACAACTCGGTCACCGCGATGCCCGCAAACGGCGCGGTCCCAACCACTTTGACCAACTGCGCCAGAAACTTGAATTTCAGCCGGCTGAACGTCTCTTCTTTCTGCGCGCCGGTATTCATCAGCGTGAGTGAGCGCACCAGTTCGCGATGCCGCGCTGCCAGCCGCATCCCCACAAAGCCTCCCATGGAGAGCCCGGCAAAATGGCAGGGCGCGGCGTCCAGTGCGGTGATCAGCGCAGCCGCGTCTTCGGTGAGCGTCTCCATGTCATAGACCGATCCCGGGTCCGGCGACTGGCCTTGCCCGCGATGGTCATAGGCAATCACGCGGTAGCGTCGCTCAAAGGCAGCACGTTGAGCAGCAAACATCGTGTGGTCCATGAGCAGGCCGTGAGAGAAGACAATCGCCTCCGGCCCAGCGCCGGATTCCTGGTAGTAGAGCGAAACGCCGTTGGCTTGGATGGCAGGCATGGTGAGAGCGAACCAGAGTAGCACGGAGCGCCGCAATCTGCCTCCCTGGGCGACCAAAGAATCAGAAGCGGCTTACTTTTTGTCTTCGATCCAAGATTTGGAGTCTAGAAATTGCCGTGGCGTTAGGACAGGAATTGACTCGAACGAACCGAGCTGCAACAAGTGACGGTCGCCAGAAATGATGGCTTGCGCCTGAGCGGCAACCGCGCACTCCAGAATCCGGTCATCGTCGGGGTCGTCTTTGACTGCCGCTACGGATACTCGTGGATGGACTTGAACAAACCAACTGAACAGAAGTGGTAGACGATTCTGAATTTCGTCGCGGCTCCACCCAAACTTCTTCTCCAGGACATGTTCGACTTCGTTTCGAATCGGAGTGGAATAATAGATTTCGCACACACCCAAAGTGGCCAAATCAATTATCTGCCGGGGCAGGCCGCCAAAAACCAGCGCGGAAATGATGATATTGGTGTCCGCCACGATCCGTATCATTTCTGTCGCGGCTTACCAGACTTCTCTCGTCGTGCCTCGCGGGTCAGGCGCTCTACGTCGTTTTCACGGATTCCCAACTCTTGGGCGCGCGCCCTCCCGTAAGAATTCGTTTCTTCCCACCAGCGTTGCCGCTCGTAATGCCGCAGCGCTTCGCGTATCAGTTCGCTCATGGTCCGGTTTTCCTTCCGGGCCATGTCTTCCGCCCGCGAAAGCATTTCAGGAGGCAGCGTTATCGACAGGGTTTTCGTGGTTCGCATGCCAATATCCTAGCAACACGTAGCACGACTTAGCAATGCTGACTTTAAACGAGCTTCCCCATTTTGCTCGCAGGCGCCACCCCAAGTTGCACTTACACCGGGGGACGGACGCGGCACTTAGAGTCCTTGCACGCTGGTTTGCACGAGCGCGTTCATCTTTAGAAACTTGCGGGCCAGCCGACCCAGGACTGGATACTCCGCCCACTCGCCGTTACCGGCCTTGATGGCGAACACCACGGACATCACCAGCATGACCACCCAGCCTCCCATGATGAAGAGCCAACATGAACGGGAACAAGACGAAAAGTGCTGCTGGAGGTTGCGCCGATTTATCTCCGGCATGCATGACTACGCTGCTGATGATGGTCACGAAAAGCACCATGCCAGCAACCATCGCGCACAAGAGGTAAACGATGTGCAGCATCAAGGCCTGCAAGGCGTGGAAGCGCACGAATAGGGAGTCCTTTTTGACCAGGAAGATGATGAGCGGGGCGATCCATCCGCCCACCAACTGCAGGGCGTGGGCCAGGACTGCCATGGTGCGTTCGTCAGAGTTGGGCGGCGGCAGGTAAGGCCCCGGTGCGGTAGCCATTCTTTTGGATCTCCTGTAGACCGATATTGATTCTAGTCCACCCTGGGTCCGTGCAAACCCCGTAGCAAAGTAATCCAAAGAGAGACAAGTGTCTGGGAATGATTCGGCGCCAAGGGGCGATTAACTTATCCTGCGCATCCTGAGCGAGCCCGAGCGACGAAGGAGTGAGGGCAAGTCGAAGGACCCCGAGAATGTTGTCCCTGCCATGCCGATCCGAGGCGTTTCAACGACGATGCACGTGCTACCATGCCCCCATGCGCGACGGCCTTTTTTACAAGTTTTGGGTTTACATCGTGGCCAGTAGATCTGGAACACTTTACGTGGGTATGACCGGTTTCTTTGACACCCGCATTTCCCAACACAAGTCCGGGGAGACGGAGGGCTTCACCAAAAAGTACAAGTGCCATCGTCTGGTCTACTACGAACGCTACGACAACGTATACACGGCGAAGCGTCGCGAACGGCAACTGAAAGGCTGGCGCAGAGAGAAGAAGATTGCGCTGATTGAAAAACTCAATCCTCGCTGGCAAGACCTGGCGGAGAATTGGGGCCGCGAAATGCTCCTCCCGGGCCAATCCCTCAAAAAAGCCTGATGTGGCGATTTTAAAGCGAACGTCCCTGGTTGAAACTCCCTGACGCAGCATGGTCAGTCGAAACATTCTCGGGGTCCTTCGGCTCATCCTCGCTTCGTTCCTCGCTCGGTTTTCGCTCAGGATACGCAGTCTCAAGGAGTTAATTACGACTGCCGCAAGCACGATCTCTCTCCGTGCTCCCAAGGTGGATTTTGCCGCCTAATCTAACCAAACAGCCCTTTTCCCGTCTAAATCCTTGGAACCCCAGGCCCTTTCCGGACGTATTGAATACCAGACTGAATGAAAACCGCCCTGGACATCTTCGGGCAAGTCCTCCGCACCCTGTGGGCGCACAAGCTGCGCTCGTTTCTCACCATGTTTGGCATTGCTTACGGGGTTTTCTCCCTGCTGATGCTCATCGGCGTGGGCGAAGGTTTCCGTTCCGGCCAGCGGAAAAACATGGCGGACATCGGCGAAGACGTGATCTTCCTCTGGCCTGGCCAGATACCCAATGTCTCCGGGCAACATGCCGGCGGCCGCTTTTACTTCCTCACTTACAAGGACGCGATGGACATCAAAGCCGAGGCCAAGTCGGTCAAAGACGTGGTGCCCATCATCAACCGCGGCGATCTCAAAGTGGTGAGCGATTTCGCCACCAGCAGCGGCACCTTCACCGGCGCCACTCCCAATTTTGCCACCGTGCGCTACCTGCCGCTGGGCCAGGGGCGCTGGCTGAATGATGCAGACGAAGCGCAGAAGCGCAGCGTGTGCGTGCTGGGCTACCAGATGATGCGCACGTTGTTCCCTGGGCGTCCCGCGCTGGGCAGCACGGTACTGATCAACGGTATTCGTTTTGACGTGGTGGGCGTGCTGGACAAGATCGGCAAGCAGGAAAACAACGGCAGCAACATCCGCGTGTACATGCCGCTGAATACCATGCGCGAGTTTTTCCCGGTCAAGAACGCGCACACCACTGACGACATCAACGGGCTCAACTTCCAGCCCGTCGCCCGCGACCAGCATCGCCAGGCCATTCAAGAGGTGCACAAGATCATCGGCCGCAACCACGGCTTTGATCCCAACGTCCCGGAGGCCTTTGAGCAATGGGACACGGTGGAGAGCACGCAGATGGTGGGCAAGATCTTTACCGCCATGGACTTCTTCCTGGGCGGCGTGGGCCTGATCACTCTGGCGCTGGGGGCCATCGGGATCATCAACATCATGCTGGTCTCGGTGACCGAGCGCACGCGGGAGATCGGCCTGATGAAGGCCGTGGGCGCCACCAACCGCAACGTGATGGTGCAATTCTTCCTGGAAGGCGCGTTTCTCACCGGTTTGAGCGGCGGGATCGGCGTGGCAGTGGCGGCGTTGTTGTCCAAGATCCTGGTCACCGCCTGGCCCAAAAGCAACATCGGATTTGATCCTCCACATATTGTGCCGATTTCGGCGGCGGTGGCCGTGCTGGCTCTGTGTCTCGCCGGAATCATCGCCGGCCTTTATCCCGCGCGCAAAGCCGCCATGCTGACGCCGGTGGAAGCGTTGCGAAAGGAATAGCCCATGGTCCACGATCTGGTAGCACAAGCTTATTCGGCCATGCGCCATAATCGCCGGCGGACCGCGCTCACCATGCTGGGCATGGCCTGGGGCATTGCCACGGTCGTTCTGCTTCTGGCTTACGGCGCCGGCTTCGGACGGGCCATCGGCAACATCTTTTCCCAGATGGGCATGCAGATGATGGGCTTCTTCCCCGGCCGCACGTCGCTGCAAGCCGGCGGTCTCAAGGCCGGAGTGCCGGTGCGCTTCCAGTTGGAAGATATCCAGCATGTACAGGAACTTGTTCCCCTGGTCCGGCACATCAGCCCGGAAAGCCGCCTGGACCCGGCCACGGTGCAGAATGACAATCGCTCGTTCTCTTTTCCGGTGAGCGGTTTCCATTCACAGATCCAGTACATCCGCTCCATTGACATGGAATCCGGGCGCTTCTTCAATCCTGACGACGAATCCCAGCGGGCCCGCGTCGCGGTGCTGGGATCGGAAGCAAAAACCAAGCTGTTTTCCGGACAATTTGCCGTGGGCGAAAAGATCAGGATCAATGGCGTGACTTTTGACGTGATCGGTGTGACCGCTCCTAAGATGCAGGAAGGCGACAGCGACATCAATCGCGTCGTCTATATCCCGTTCAGCGCCATGGGCGATCTGAAAGACACCAAATATCTCAACGCCATCTGGATCAGTTACGACGGCAACCAGTTTGACAAGATTGAAAACAACGTTCGCAGCGTGCTGGGCGGCTTCCACGGCTTTAATCCCAAGGACCCGCGCGCGGTCTTCTGCTGGAACGCCATGAAGCAGCTCAGCAACTGGCAGATCTTCACCATCGCCCTGGAAATTCTGCTGTCGCTGATTGGCATGTCCACGCTGGCGGTGGGCGGCGTGGGTTTGATGAACATCATGCTGGTTTCCGTCACCCAGCGGACGCGCGAGATCGGCGTGGAAAAAGCCCTGGGCGCGCGCAAACGCGACATCCTGTTTCAGTTCCTGTCAGAAGCCATGGCCATCACCTTTGCCGGAGGGCTGATGGGGATCTGCGTGGCCTACATCATTGCCTGGAGCGTAGGACGCATCCCCGTCTACAGCTATATCGCCAAGAATGCTGAGGCCGGCGACATCACCCTGATCATCTCGCCCATGAACCTGGTGGTTTCCACGGGAATTCTAATCATCGTGGGAATTGTCAGCGGCATGCTGCCCGCCCTTAAGGCGGCGCGGCTGGACCCCATTGAAGCCCTGCGCTACGAATGATCCTGCACAACCGACGATCCAGCTGGCCGTTCCCACTCCTCCAGAACGGTACTTTTGTCCTCGTATGTCATTGTAACTAAAGGACACTTACTCCCTGCCGATACAACAAGTAGAGAGTTTTCCAGGAGTGGTGCCCATGCAAAAGCTGCGAATCCTGATAGCCGACGACGACCCAATCACGGTGGCGTTACTGCAGAGCCTGCTGGCCCGTTGGGGTTATCAAGAAGTAGTGGTGGCGCGCGATGGCGAGGAGGCTCGGACCCTGCTGCGCAATGGCGGCATCCACATTTGCATTCTCGACTGGGAGATGCCCCGGCTCAACGGGCGCGACCTTTGCTGGTGGATCAAGTCCGCTGAGCTGGCCCCGCGGCCCTATGTGATCATGCACACG
>JBGPLR010000191.1:0-6389 GCA_041486545.1 Terriglobia bacterium | reverse complement strand
GCCGGGTACTTGTTGGTGCTCAGGAAAGAAATCCAGGCCGGTGGTTGCGGACGCCGGGGAGGAGCGCTGGGTGCGGCCTTGGGCGTGGTTTGCGACGGCTGCGCTGGATTCGCGTTGGCTGGATTCGCGCTGGCGGAGGAATTTTGCGCAGCCTGAGGAGTTTGCGGCTGACCCTGCGCGACTACAGGCGCCGGCGCCGGCTTAGGCTTACTCCATGGACGCGGGTCGCCATAGAGGTTGAAGCCGCGCAAGATCAGGAAAAGTGCGATAGCTGCCGTTCCCAGCGCAAGGGTTATGTTGCGGCGCGGTCGCGCGTCCATGATCACGATGCGCCCAAAGGCATAGCCCAGCGCCATTACGCCGATCCAGGGGACAATCGAATACAGCACAAACAGAGTTGGCCCGTGCTCGCCTATCTGGATGGGGCCGCCAAAGTAGAGAATTTGCCACAGCCATCCCCAGGAACTTTTTGCAATCATGGGATACAAAGTTTGCGAGTACGCGTCGAGAATGTTGTGGCCGAAAACTAAGACCACGCCGAAGGCAGCCAGCGCGCGCACCGGCAAGAAGATCAACCCGGCAAGCAGGACCATGCACCAGCCGATTACCCAGATGACCCCGGCCAGCAGGTAATGGCTGAAATCGAAATTGAATGTCCAGGCCACGCGGAGCACGGTGAGTTCCAGAAGTACCAGCCACAAGCCGCGCGTGAGAAGAAAGCGGGCCAGCGCGCTGGCGCCGGCGAGTTTGCGGCCGTGGAGAAAGGCGGACGTGCCGGCCAGAAAGATGAAAGCCGGCGCGACAAAGTGGGTGATCCATCGCGTGAGAAAGATGCCGGGCGTGGGGCCGCCGGCGGGAAGTCCGGAATAAACGCGGACGTGGTCAATCGCCATCAAGACCATCACCGCGCCGCGCACAATGTCGATGGACGCAATGCGCGCCGGGCTGGGAACAAGATTCCCCTGACGGCCGCTCACAGTGGTCGTCTCGGATACAGTGGCCGTCGACGATGTCGGCATCCGTCACTCCCTCCGCCCGCATAATAGATGTGTCTGATGTCAGACGCGATTCCTGCGATTTTGTCATCGCCGTGGAGGAGGAAAGTGTAGCAATGCTGAAGGAAATGCCGGAAGAATAGTTACGGTTTGCCGGACGAGCCGGGCGGGGCGACGTCCGGCTCGCCTGGATGTCCCGCGCCGCCTTTGCGCTTCTGCACGGCCTGGCGAAGAATGTATTCGATTTGGCCATTCACGCTGCGCAGTTCATCCTGCGCCCAGGACTCCACGTCCGCCCAGAGGGCGGGATCAATGCGCAGCAAGAATGGTTTTCGTTCCGCCATGGCTACGAGTACAGCGTGCCGGTGTTCACCACGGGATGCACTTCGGATTCGGCGCAGAGCACTACCATGAGATTGCTGACCATAGCGGCGCGGCGCTCGTCATCCAGAGTGACCACGCCTTTTTCGGCCAGCTCTCTGAGCGCCATGTCCACCATGCTGACGGCGCCGTGCACAATGGTTTTCCGCGCGGCGATGACCGCTTCCGCCTGCTGGCGGCGCAGCATGGCCTGGGCGATCTCCGGCGCGTACGCCAGGTGCGTGAGCCGGGCTTCATCCACGGTCACGCCGGCTTTGGCCAGCCGTTCCTGGAGTTCGGCGCGCAACGCCGCGGAAACTTCTTCCACGTTGCTGCGCAGCGTGGCCTCATTGGCTTCGCCGTGGTCGTACGAATAAAGGTTGGCCAGGTGGCGCAGCGACGATTCGCTTTGCATGGTCACGTAGTTTTCGTAGTTGTCCACGTCAAACATGGCTTGCGCCGTGTCATTCACGCGCCAGACGACTACGGCGCCGATCTCAATCGGATTGCCGCCCTTGTCGTTGACTTTGAGCTTCTCGCCGTTGAGCGTGCGCGCGCGCAGAGAAATCTTGTTGCGGCCCAGGGGACGTTGTCCCACCGTCGGCGCCGCGCCGGCCTTGGCGGCAGCAATCCGGCCCTGCCAGGAAGCAGTCGATTGCGGTCCGTTCGAATAGAACGGATTCCCCCAGTGGAACCCGCTGGTCCGCACCGTGCCTTTGTATTTTCCGAAAAGCACCAGCACGCGGGCTTCATTGGGCTGCAGCGTGAACAGCCCTGTGAGCATGATGATGAGCACAGGCAGCATCACCAGCGCCGGGACAAAGAGTTCAAAGTGAGGGTGACCCAGGGTCTCCACTCCGTCTTTGATGGAGTAGACGAACAAAGCAATGTCCGCCAGCAGCAGCGCGATCAACAGGACCAGCATCATGGCTCCGCTGGGCACGGTTACAACCCGTTCGTGGTTCAGGGAAGTGGCTTGAATGGTGTTCATGGTTGCAATTCCTTAACAAGCTTTGGCTTGTTATCAATGTGATATCATAAAGATACCACAAAAGCAAGAGCGATATATCTCTATATTTATCAATCGATTAAATAGAGCCGTGAGCCGCATCTCCCACGTGAAAGCCAATCTGCAGCCGTGCGCGATAGCCTGTCCTAAGTAACGGCGCTGCTCCTTCGCAGCCGCCGATAATGAGAACGTCCGCAGGTTTCGCGGCGAAAGATCTCTTTCTGGCGACTTTACGCGAGGGCAGCAAATGATGAAGCTCAAGGTTTTCGTGCTGGCAGGGTTGTTCACCGCGGCTGGGACGCCGTGTTTTGCGCAGGAAACTGCGGACGCAATCAGTTCGACTGCGGCCAATGCTTCGGCGCAAAGGGAGTCTTCCCGCGTAATGACGTCGCCGGCGGCGCTTTCACGCATTGCTCTGCCGGACGCGCCGTCCGCAACCGAAGCGGCCCCCGCGGAAATCGCCAAAACCGTGGCGGAAGCGCCTGCTCCCGTGCCGTTTACCTATCGCCCAAGCAAAGGCGTCAGGAACCTGGGCGAACAGCATGCCTTCTTTGACAAGCGCAACACCTGGCTCACCGTAGCCAGCGTCGGGGTTCAGAGCCTCGATGCTTTCACCACGCGCTACACGCTCGACCATTACAGCAACGTGAAGGAAGGATCACCCGTGGCGCGGCCATTTGAGAACCAGGGCTGGGCGGGGACCATCGCGTTCCATTACGGCATCAACGCCGGGGGCACGTTGCTGGCGCAATATCTGGCGCACCGCAGCGGACATCACAAACTGGAGCGCTGGCTGCCGGTCATCACCATCGGCCAGAGCGTGCAGGGCTCCATCATGAATTTCCGCGCGCAGGCGCAGGGCATACCCAGGAAATAATCGCGAGCCGCTGCCTGCGACTTTGCCTGGTTTGACAGCAACAACAGACCCGTTACAATAGAAGAGTTGTTCCCGTCGCCCGCGCCGGTATGACTACTGGCGCATCCCATTGCCGAAGTGGCGGAATTGGCAGACGCGCATGGTTCAGGTCCATGTACCCGCAAGGGTGTGGGGGTTCGAGTCCCTTCTTCGGCACCAGTTACTCTGGTCGCTTCGCGACAAGCCGCTCAGTCTTGCCGGCTCGCCGGCCGGTCTGCCATCGTAGCAACGGGGCTCAGCGCGCAAGTCGGCTTGGCGCCGTAATGACAACTGCACGACAGACCGCTGCGAGAATTGCCTCTTCGAAGATCTTTCTGTTCTGATTGTTTAGCGTTTGGGATCGGCGCTGGAAGCAGATTCGCCGCTGGTGTTCGCCGCCACTGCCCCGTTTTTGGTGGGGGCATTGAGCAGTGCTTGGGAGTAATTCGGGCCCAATCCCAGTTTGATCAGGGCGCGGGAATCTGGAGTGACTTTGGATTGCCATCCGTTGTCGGCCTGGTAGCGGGTCATGGCGGCTTGGGTGCGCGCGTCCCACTTGCCGCTGGGTTCGCCGGTCAGGTATTTCTCGCGGATGAGGGCTTCCTGGATTTCAGTCACCCGTTCCGGCTTGATGACCTGCTGTCCTTTGCGTTTCCAGGCGCCGCGGCGGCTGCCTTTGCCTTTTTTGCGCGACGCCGTCTTTCCATTGGCGGAGGCCGGCTTCTTCGCAGCCGACGGGCTTGCCGCCGGCTTGGGAGCCGTGGTCTGAGCTTGGCTAACACCGGCCAGGGCGTAAGCTAACACGCTGATGATAAACAGCTTCCAGGTTGGAAAACGCAAAAAACCTCACCTCAATTACAGAAGTAGGCGCCCGGACATGATGCCATGATTCGGCACTCCTGCGCTAGGTATATTTGTCGGGCCCGGTTACGGAAGAGTACCGGAAACAAAGATGTTACCGCCGCCTGCGCTGGATGGCACGCGAATGAAGAAGACAACATCCTGCCCGCTCTTGAGCTGCGAGGTGATCTTCTTGAACTCGTCTTCGTTGTTCACCGCCTGGCGGTTTACCTTAAGGACGACCATGCCTTTTCGCAAACCAATATCATCGGCAAAAGAGTCTGGCTTGACTTCCGTGACCATGACGCCTCGCGGAGAGGTCACCCCCATCCGCTCGGCTTGCTCGTCGCTGAGCGAATGGACGGTCACACCCAGCTTGGAGGAGACCGGCTTAGGATCTTCAGCGGAGACGTCTTGCGCCGCATCCGCGCTGTCACTGAACAGCTTGGCGCGGTCGGCCACGCCAACGTTGGCGTGTTTTTCCTGGCCGTTGCGGACGTAATCCACGCCGATCTTGGTGCCTGGCTTGATGGCGGAAATCACGCCCACCAGTTCGTCGCCGGACTTGACCGGCTTGCCGTCAACCGACGTGATGGTGTCTTCCGGTTGCAGGCCGGCTTTCTCCGCGGGGCCGCCCGCCGTAACACCGGAGATGGTGACGCCCTTGGCGCCGTACATCCGCGCCAGCGCCGGAGTGGACTGGTTGAATACCACGCCGATGGAGCCGCGCTCCACGCGATGTTCCTTGCCTTCTTTCAACTGGTGATAGACGTTGTTGACCACGTTGGAAGGCAGGGCAAAGCCCACGCCCTGGTAGCCATAACCCTGGGTGTAAATGGCGGTGTTAATGCCGATGACTTCGCCGGCCATGTTCACCAGCGGTCCGCCGGAGTTCCCCGGATTAATGGCCGCGTCAGTCTGTATGAACGACTGGAACTGGCGTCCGCCGCGGAGGTTGCGTCCTTTGGCCGAGACGATGCCGGCGGTGACGGTTTCCTCCAGATCAAAGGGGCTGCCTACAGCCAGCACCCAATCGCCCACGCTCATGGCGTCTGAGTTTCCCAGGCTGGCCTTGACCAGCGGCTTGTCTTTGGGAGGATCAATCTTGATCACCGCCAGATCGGTTTCGTTGTCTGAGCCGATGACTTTGGCGTCGTGCAGTACGCCCGGCGGATCGTCCATCAGCTTTACGCGGATGCGGTCGGCTTTGTCCACTACGTGCAGGTTGGTGATAATGTAGCCGTCGCTGTCCAGGATAATGCCGGAACCGAGCGATTTTTGGCGACTGGACGGACTGTCAGGCGACACGAAAGGATTCTGATCTTCATCGCTGTTGCCCCCGCCTTGACCGCCTCCGAAAAAGCGATCAAAGAAATCCTGGAAAGGATCATTGCCGTCCTGGCTGCGGTTGTTGCCCCGCGTGCGGCGACGCGGCCGGGGATTGGATTCGGTGCTGATGTTCACCACCGCGGGCTCAATCTGTCTGGCCACCTGGCCAAACGTGTTGCTCAGCTGCTGCGGGGACTGCATGGCCACCAGCGCCGGGTCTGCTTTGGAGGATCCCTTTACGCCGCCGCGGCTCAGCACGGTCCCAATCAGGATTCCCACAGTCAGCGTCAGCAGAACTACCAGTGTGGAAAGCACCTGCTGGTTCTTCATCCGGGCAATCAAAGCGGCAAAACGCGAATTCATACTGGGTTCTTCCTCCAGGCAATGGCACCACTAAAATTATAGAATGGAAACTTGTCGTGGCGACGCTCTTTGTTTCAGGTGAGTGCAGTCTATTAGACGCAGAACCAGTGGTTTGCGTTATCCGCCCAGGCCCGTTCCATCCGCGCCACTGGCGGGCTCCGGACCCAGTTCCGGATCAGAAACGGCAACGTCTGGACGGGAAACCGCGCCCAGCAGTTCAGAAACCAGCACTCCGGCCAGAATCAGCAACGCCCCCGCGCCGCCGCGCAGCCCAAGTCGTTCTTTTAAAAAGAGATAGGACGTGATCCCGGCAAACACCGGCTCCAGGGTGAAAATCAGTGCGGTGTGCGTGGCCGGTGTGAACTGCTGTGCCCAGGCCTGCACGGTAAAAGCCACGGCCGTACCCAGCACCCCGGTAATCAGGATGGCGGCAACCACCCACGCCGAGAACTGGAGATGGGGTTTTTCGAAAACTGGCGCGGCCAGGGACATGAGCACGGCAGCCACGGCGATCTGCACGACCGCCATCTGTTCAAATGGAAAGCGCTGGGTTGAGCGTCCCAGAAAAATGATCTGGAAAGCAAAGCCGAACGCGCAG
>JBGPLR010000190.1:0-6434 GCA_041486545.1 Terriglobia bacterium | reverse complement strand
GTCGTGAACGTCAGCCAGACCGGCTTGTGTCTGGCGACACCGCAAAAGTTGCCGACGGGAGGCGTTGTCAGCGTGAGCTTCGCGCTGCCGGAAAGCGAGCGCCCGGTGCACATCATCGGCACCGTTGTCTGGTCAGACCTGTCGGGCAAGACCGGTGTGCGCTTCCATCATCTGCCTGTGCACGAAGAAAAATTGCTGAAGGAGCGGCTGCGCGCCCGGCTGCCGCACGATTTGGATTACATCCTGGGCCCGGAATAGCATTCCGCGGCGAATGCGTCTTCAGTCAGCTTTCTTCACCAGCCTGCTCTAGTTAGGTTTCTTGGTGGCGTCGGGTGGCGAAGTTTTATCGGACGGGGCCGTTTTTCCACAGGGCATTTGGTCTTTGCCGCCGCAGTCCATCGGATGGCCGTCTTTGCCGTGCATGTCATGGCCTTGCATGCCCTTTCCATGCATATCATGGCCGTCACCCATGCCCATGCCGTGCTCATGCATGGTTTTCATCATGTGCATATGCTTGTCCATGTTGTCGAGCACGGACTCCCACATGTTGATGTTGAGCTGGAGTTGCTCTTTGGCGGAGGCGTCTTTCGTCCTGCCCAGCAGGTCCTTCATCTTTTGCAGGTTGGCCTTCATGCCGGCCATGTCGGCCTGCATGTCCTTCATCATCTTCTCGTGCATGGCGCCCATCTGGTCGTGCCCGGCCATCGCTTGATGATCGTGGCCCTTTTTCTGATCGTCATGCCCGCCCATATCATGGCCGCATTGCGCGCTGGCCACGCCGGAAATCAACAAAACCGCAAAACAGAAAGCAAAGAACTGTTTCATTAGTGAGATTCTCCCTCTAATAAAGTGTAGTGGCTCGGCGCGCCCCGAAGTGTGCTAAATAGGACACCTTGTTCTTCCAGGGCGTGAGACGGGTGATAAGCTGTTGTCCCGGGTCCGGTTCTGCCCGCGAAATCGCGAAACCAGAAGGAAGGCAGGCTCAGGAAAAATGGAAACCAACGGTTCAGAACGCGAATTCCTTCGTCACACGCTGGCCACCTTGGCTTACCGCGCGGGCAAAGCGCTGCGCGGCGCGCCGGAATCTTTTGCTGCCTTCGATCCGGACAAAACCGGCCGCACGCCTGCGCGCATCCTGGCCCACCTGGGCGACCTGATGGACTGGGCGCTTTCCATCAGCAAGGGCGCGCAGGTTTGGCGCGACTCCGCTCCGCTGCCCTGGCCGCAGGAAGTGGAACGTTTCTTTGGCGCGGTGAAGGCCTTTGACGACTACCTTGCCTCCAGCGCGCCGCTGGCTTTTCCCGCAGGCAAGATCTTTCAAGGCGCCGTGGCTGACGCTCTCACCCACACCGGCCAGATCAACATGCTGCGCCGCCTGGCCGGATGCCCAATTCGTGGAGAAAATTACTTCAAGGCCGAAATTTGTGTTGGGCGCGTAGGACTGGAACAAGCAAAGCCTCTCAAAGAGTTTTGATGAACGCGGAGGCATCAGCCGCGGGTGCTGCAAATTCGCACCCAATCCGCGCAATATTCTTTTGTTTGCTTTCGCCCGTCAGACTATATTTGCTTTCATCTCATGAAACCACGCATCGTGATCGCCGCACTGTTCGGGCTGCTGCTGGCAGCGCCACTGGCCAGGCCTTTGGTCGCCCAGACCGAGGACTCCCAAACCGAGCGCATTCTCGCCTTTGACGCCCGCATTACCGTCGCCGATGACCGCTCCATGCAGGTCACGGAAACCATTACCGTGCAGTCGGCGGGCGAACAAATCAAGCACGGCATCTACCGGGATTTTCCCACGGCATACAAAGACCATTTGGGCAACCGCTACTCCGTTACCTTCGATATCGTGTCGCTGCAGCGCGACGGTGCAACCGAGGCATATCACACGTCCGATCTCAGCAACGGCGTGCGCGTGTACTTCGGCAGATCAGACACCATGCTGTCGGATGGGAAACATACTTACCGGTTCACGTATCGCACCAGCCGCCAGCTCGGTTTCTTTCCCGACCATGACGAGCTCTACTGGAACGTGACCGGCCTGGGATGGGACTTCCCCATTGATGTGGCCACGGCCACGGTCGTACTGCCGGCCAGGATTCGCAACGTGGTGACCGACTTGGACGGCTATACCGGGTCCGCCGGGGAAAAGGGAAAAGCGTTCACGGCAGCGCGCGATGAAGACAGCAATCCCGTCTTCCGCGCTGAGGGGCTGGGGCCGCACCAGGGATTGACCATTGTGGTGACGTGGCCCAAAGGCCTGATCCAGGCCCCCACCAGCCAGGAAAAGACGGACTGGTTCATGGCGGACAACCGGGGGACGATTCTGGGAATCGTCGGGCTGGACTGTTGTTCTGCTGTATTACGTGGTGGTCTGGGTGGCGGTGGGGCGCGACCCCGCGGCCGGAACCATTGTGCCGCTCTATGAACCTCCGGAGAATCTCTCGCCCGCCGCCATGCGCTACCTCAAGCGCATGGGCTTTGACGAGGCGACGTTTACCGCGGCCGTCCTGGGCCTGGCCGCCAAAGGGTATCTCACGATTGAGCACGGTGATTCGCGCACCTACCGTCTGCTGCGGAAGAAAAGCTGGGAAACAGCCGGGCAAAAACTGGTGTCCGATGAGAAAAGTCTGGCCGGAAAGCTTTTTGAAAACGGCGAGACACTGGAACTGGAGCAGAGCAATCACAGCATATTGCAGGGCGCGCGCAAAGCGCTGCAACTTGCGCTGCATGCCGGCATGGAGACCACTTACTTCGTAACCAATCAGCGTTTTCTTTGGCCCGGCATCGGCCTGACCGTGATTGTTGTCGCCATGACGTTGATTGTGGGCCGCGGGCCGGGCGCGGTGGTCGCCATCTTCATGAGCATCTGGCTCACCTTCTGGACCCTGGGCCTAAGCGTCCTGTTGATCCAGGTGGTGCACGCCTGGCGGAGCATTCGGACTGAAGGGCTGCTGGCTGCTCCGGGGGCTTTGTTCCTGAGCTTGTTCAGCCTGCCCTTTCTGGCCGGCGAATGTTTCGGCATCGTCATGTTGGGAGTGAGCGCCGGCACAGCCGGTTTTGCGATTGTCTGCCTGGTCATCGCAAGCAATGTCTTGTTCCATCATCTGCTGAAAGCGCCGACGCGGCTGGGCCGCCAGTTGATGGACAAAGTGGACGGCTTCAAGTTGTTTCTGGGCGAAGTGGAAGGCCCGCGCTACGCCGCCTTGGCTGCGCCGGCGAAGACCCCGGAACTGTTTGAGCGATATCTGCCTTACGCGCTGGCCCTGGGCGTGGAACATGCCTGGGCGCAGCAGTTTTCCCAGGTGCTGGCGGCTGCTGGCGTCGCGCCTCAAAGCGGAGGCTACACGCCGTCATGGTGTGTGGGAGCAGGGTTTGCCGCCGCGTCCGCGACGGACTTTACGTCGTCATTCAGCAGTTCGTTTTCCAGCGCCGTGTCGTCGGCGTCGTCTTCGCCGGGGTCCTCGTCGGGTTCGGGAGGAGGAGGCTCATCGGGTGGCGGCGGCGGTGGCGGTGGTGGCGGCGGCTGGTAAGGCCACATGGCTCGTGACGGCCGTTACGGAGAATCTGGACCGGGCCGGTGAAGAGGAATTACAACTCGAGGAATTAGCGTTTACTGGATGTGGCCGTGAGTCAGGGAACCGTGCTCAGCGGAAGCAGTCACGGAAGCGGCCGCTTCCTGGTCTGCGATAAAGTCTGAGAGCGTAAGCCGCAGGTTGCCCTGGTTGGTGGAATAGCCGAGCGCTGAATCAACCGTGATGGTCCCGGCGCGCGCCAGCTTTTCCAGTTCGCTGTCAAAGCTCTGCATGCCGTCAAGGGCGCCGTCGCAGATGGCGTCCAGCAGCGACTTGCCTTCCTTCTCGCCGCGTTCCATGTACTCGCGCGTGCGCTGGTTGGAGCGCAGCACTTCCACCACAGCCACCCGGCCCATGCCGTCTTTGCGGGGCACCAGGCGTTGCGAGATAATCCAGCGAAAACTGCCGGCCAGACGGGTCCGAATCAGATGCTGTTCGGCCGTGGGAAACACGCCGATAATCCGCTCCACCGTCTTTGACGCGTCAATGGTGTGCAGCGTAGAGAAAACCAGGTGGCCGGTTTCCGCCGCCTCCAGCGCGATCTCAATGGTCTCACGGTCGCGCATCTCTCCCACCAGGATCACCTTGGGCGCCTGCCGCAGCGCGGCCCGCAGGGCCAGCGCAAACGTCGGAGTGTCGCTGTGCAACTCGCGCTGGTGCACCGTGCACTGCTTGTGCTTATGAATGAATTCGATGGGATCTTCAATGGTCACCACGTGGTAACAGCATGTTTCATTGATCAGATCAATGATCGCCGCCAGCGTTGAAGATTTGCCCGATCCCGTGGGCCCCGTGACCATAACGATTCCATTCTTCAGTTGCGCTATTTCCTTGAGATGGGACGGCAGGCCCAGTTTTTCAAAAGTGGGGACGCCGGCCAGGATCACCCGCATAACAATGGCGCAAGTACCGCGTTGCTTGAAGATGTTCACCCGGAAGCGTGATGTTCCCGGAACACTGTAAGAAAGGTCGCATGCGCCTTCGCGGCGCAACAGCTCCTGCGCCTTCTCATTTCCGGCCATCAAGTCCGTGGCGATGCGCTGCGTGTCAGCGGCGCTCAGGATAGACAGATCGCCGATCTTCACTCCTGTCAGCTTGCCGCTAATCTCAACCTGCGGCGGCTTGCCCGGAGAAAAGATCAAGTCGCTCACGTTCGGAGATCTTTCAAGCATGGCGGCCAGGATCGCATTGGTGGCAATTGTCGGCGCGGGCGGAAGAACGGTGGAAACGGTAACTGCAGGGTTTAATTCCATTGGTAAGGTTTTCCTGAATCGTGGGCGAACGGGCCCAATAGGACTATCGGCAAAGTCTGCCAGAAGCTTAGTTGCCGGTGCGCCTTGGCCAAGTGGCGAAGGTTGGACATTCGAATCGTTTGGCCGCGCAAGGAAGTGCTTTTCCGCCAATATCCACGGCCTGTAAGGCGTGTGACCACCATCACAGCCGGGAACACATCCGCGGAGTGACAATCCTTCCTTAGGGAGGCGGCTATGAGCAAACTCCAGATCACCCTGGCCAGCCTGCTTCTGCTCTTCTTTGCGGGAGCAGCCTGCAGAATGATTGCCCAGGATAAAACCCCGCCAGCCAACAGCACGTTTGCCTACAACGTCGCCGACCAGGTCACCGTGGAAGGGACCGTCCAGGAAGTAAAAGACTACAAATGTCCGGTTTCCGGCACGGTGGGTTCGCACATCACGTTGAAGAGCGGCAACGAAGCGATTGAAGTCCACTTGGCCCCGGTGACGTACTTGAAAGAATATGAAATGGCGTTTCACGCCGGAGAGAGCGTGAAGATTGTCGGCGTCAAGATCCTGTTTGAAGGGAAGCCGGCATTGCTGGCCAAGAGTGCCACGGTAGCCGGTGCGACGTTCACCTTCCGCGACGCCAAAGGCCGGCCGCTTTGGTAAGCCGACCGCTTTGCTAAGAGGATTGAGCCGTTGCTGTTTCCCCGGGGGAGGAAATGGCAATTGAAAGGCCGAGCATCTGCCTTATAGCTCGGCCTTTCGTTATTCTAGAAAACCGCCTGCGTGCTTAGTATGCTCTGAGAGTAATCCGCACTTGCAGCAGACGGCTCGGCACGCAAGTCGGCCTCCCCGTCGTTTCTTTCCTTCTAAAAAACCGCCTGGGTGCCCAGTATGCTCTGAAGATTCCTGCGCTCCAGGCGCCCGTCTTCCTTATCTCTGCTCATTTCCTGCCCGCGTAACTTTTCCCTTCCTCTGCCGTATCTATTACGATTCCAGGCTGGCCGTGATTACAGACTTCCACAGTCTTTACCAGAGCTACGCGCCCCAGGTGCGGCGGTTTGCCTTGTTCCTGTGCGGCGAGCCGGCGCTGGCGGACGATCTCACGTCGGAGACTTTTGTGCGGGCCTGGACCTCGCGCGGCAAGATCCGCGAAGCCACGGTGAAGGCCTATCTGTTCACCATCGCGCGCAACCTCTATCGCGACCACCTGCGGCGCAACAAGCGCTTTACCGAACTGGAAGACTCCATGCCCGATGAATCTCCCGGGCTGGAGACGCGAGCAGAACACAAAGCCGAACTGGACGCGGTGATGGCGGCGTTGCAGCGTCTGGCGGAAGTGGACCGCGCCGCCCTGCTGATGCGCGTGCAGGAAGAAATGTCGTATGAAGAAATTGCCCATGCGCTTGGGCTGCAGGTGAGCACGGTGAAAGTCAAAGTGCATCGCGCGCGCTTGAAGCTGATGCAGGTGCGTGAGATGTTTCAGGAGGAACAATCATGAACGTTGAGCGCGAAGTGATCATTGATCTGCTGCCGGCCTACTTCTCCGGCGAAGCCAGCGCGGCCACGCGCGCCCTGGTGGAGGAATATTTCCGCCAGGACCCGGACTTTGAGCGGACAG
>JBGPLR010000189.1:0-6452 GCA_041486545.1 Terriglobia bacterium | reverse complement strand
GCGCGTGCTTGCCCATGAACGGTTCGGCTTCCAGGCAGATGGTGCGATAACACAGCGCCGCGCCTTCCGCGCTGCATCCGACGATACCGATGTGTTTGGGCATAAAATCGCGGGCTTCAGTTTCTGATCAGTGTGATCAGCGTTAATCAGCGGTAATCAGCGGTAAGGTTTTTCTTCTTTCTTACGTCTTCACAAAAAGGTCTATCTGCTGCAGGAATTTTACCTTCTTGTCCACGGGTAAAAACGAAGCCTCAAACGAATTGCGGGCAATCTCGCGCAGTTGTTCTTCGGTAAACCCGAATTCCCCCTGGGCCAGCTCATACTCCTTGCACAATGACGTCTGGAACATGGCCGGGTCATCGGTGTTCAGGGTAATCATCAGTCCTTCGTCAAAGAACGTCTTCAGCGGATGTTCGTGCAGGTCGGTGCAGGCGCCGGTGCGCAGGTTGCTGGTGATGCACAGCTCCAGCGGCACCTGCTTGTGCGCCAGCACTTCCGTCAACTCGGGGTCGCGGGCGATGGCCAGGCCGTGGCCGATTCGCTCCGCGCCGATGTTCAGCGCGCCCCACACCGATTCCGGACCGGCGGTCTCTCCGGCGTGCGCGGTGAGGCGAAGACCGTTGTCCGCGGCTTTCTTGAACAGGTCACGAAACCATTCGGCGGGCCCTTTGCGCTCGTCGCCGCCCAGGCCCACGCCAACCACGTTGCGGTCGCGGAGACGCGCGGCGATGTCAAAGACTTCTCCCGCCGCTTCCGGACCGAAATGCCGCACGGCATCGAAGATCCACAACAGGGACACGCCGAAGTCGCGCTGCCCGCGTTCGCGTCCGCGTTCCAGGCCTTCAAAGATGGGGTCAAAGACCTGTCCGCGCCAGCGCACCACGCCCACGCTCACATAAACCTCAGCGTGCACCACGTTCTGCTGGCGCAGCTTTTGCATCAGGCGGTAGGTAATCAGCTCATAGTCTTCCGGCGTGCGCAGACGTTCGGTCACCGCCTTGAAGGCCATCAGAAAGCCGTTGAAGTTCTGGTAGGAATAAAGACGGCGGACGTCCTCTTCGCTCAGTTCGTCGCCCGAGCCGCGCACGTCATAACGATTGTTCTCCGTGGGCAGCAGCGTATTGTTGCGGCGGCTGAGCTCAGCCAGGGTGGCCGGTTCCACGCTGCCCTCAAGATGGAGATGCAGCTCCGCCTTGGGCAGAGACTGTATGAACGAGCGCTGCATAAATTAAGCCGCCGGCAGGTTGTTGCCGCCGGCGAACTCGCTGTGCTTGCGGCTGTAGAGCCAGTAAATGACCATTCCGATTGCCAGCCATCCGAAGAACCGCGCCCAGGTAATCACCAGCAGTCCTGCCATCAGCGCAACACACAGCACGACTGAGATGATGGGAAACAACGGCACCAGGGGGACTTTGAATCCGCGCTTTCGTTCTGGTTGCGATTTCCGCAGGAACAACACGCCGAGCGACACCAGCACAAAAGCAAATAATGTGCCGATGTTGGACAAATCAGCAGCCTCGCTGATGCTGAACAGCCCAGCAGGAATGCCTACGACCGCGCCTGCAATCCAAGTAGACCAGTGGGGAGTCTTGAACTTGGGGTGCACGGCAGAGAACAACTTTGGCAGCAGCCCGTCACGCGACATAGCAAACCAGATTCTGGTCTGGCCATATTGGAAAACCAGCAGGGAAGAAATCATGCCCATCAGCGCGCCAATTACAATCACCGCCTGCAACCAGCGGTTCGCGCCCAGATGCGACAGCGCGTAAGCCACGGGAGCATTCGACGCTTCCGCGTTGCTGCCGCTAAACGTGGAGTACTTCATCATCGCCAGCAACACGATCGCCACGCCGATATACAGCACCGTGCAGGCAATCAAGGACGCAATAATCCCAAAAGGAATGTCTTTTTGCGGATTGCGTGATTCTTCGGCGGCCGTTGAAACAGAATCAAAGCCGATGTAGGTAAAGAAGATGATGGCCCCTCCGGACAACACTCCGGAAAATCCGGAAGGCGCGAAAGGATGCAAATTGACCGGATTAGCCAGCATTCCACCCACGATCAAAAAGGTCAGGATGGCGCCAACCTTGATTATCACCATGATGTTGTTGGCCTGGGCTGATTCCCGGATGCCCCACACCAGCAAGACCGTCAGCACAAACACAATGAAGAACGCGGGGAAATTGAAATAAGAGCCGGTCCAGCCGTTGTCCACCACCGGCGTTGACCACTTCTCGGGAATCGCCAGGCCAAACGCGCCCAGTTGCGCTTTCAGGTAACCGCCAAAGCCAATCGCCACGGCCACGTTGCTGACCGCGTATTCCAGGATCAGGTCCCAGCCGATGATCCAGGCGATGAACTCGCCCAGCGTTGCGTACGAATACGTGTAGGCGCTGCCGGCGATGGGGATCATGGAGGCCAATTCGGCGTAGCAAAGCCCGGCGAAGCTGCAGGCGATCGCCACCAGAAGGAACGATATGGCGATAGCCGGTCCCGCCGGCGGGCGACCATGCATCAGGACGCCGGAAAGACTCCCGTGTTGGAAGAGGTTCTGAAAAACGTCCAGCACCTGGGCATGCCAGATGGAGGGGACCTGAAAGTTTTCTCCCGCCGCCGCCGTGCCCGTCAGCACGAAGATACCGGAGCCGATAATGGCCCCGATCCCCAGCGCGGTGAGCGACCACGGGCCCAGCGACTTTGTCAGCCGATGGTCCGGGTGCTCGGAATCCGAGATCAGCTTGTCAATGGACTTCTTGGCAAAAAGTTGGCTGGCCAGAAGCGCCTCCTTGAAGCAGTATGTTGCCTTGCGACTTCAACGTAAAGACGTAGCGCGCCGCGTCTGGCTCGCTACGTCTTTGCCGGAATCCGCTTAGCGCTTGGCCGTACCGCGCGCCATCTTCTTCACTTTGGCTTTTTTGCTGCCACGTGGATAGTCGCGTGGCTTCTTCGGCCCTTGTTTCTTGCGGGCCGCCCGCTTAACTTTCTTGCGTTCTTCTTTGGTCAGTTTCTTGGTATTTGCCATTTCGTTTCAATATCCTCAGTTTGAGTGATTCCCTGCTATCTGCTTCTCATGCTTGGATCTTCGCTCGTGCTCTCTTCGCGCCCACACTGGAACAAGTGCCACGACCACGGCACAGATAATCAGGATAAACCCTTTCCATACGTCTCCCGCTACAAGCATGAGCGCTGGCAGCGGCGATGTTGCAATGACCGCAGAAATAATTGACAAACGCTTTGCAAACGTTGCGGTCAAAAGACCTACTATCAGAGTTGTCGGCAAATCCACGTACCAGAAGAAAATGGTTTGTCCCTGGTAAAAAGTCTTCCAAGGATCGGCCACCGATTCTGTGTGTCCCGCTGCGACTTTGCCAAATTCCGTAGTGTTTAGAACAACCGCCGTTCCGAAACTCAATAGCAACAATGTTAAGCAAATAGCGGCCAAGGTCACGATGATGGTTCGTATCATGCCCTCTCCAACTGCGCGTACTTCTCCACCAATTTTTTTAATCCGAACCGTGGGAATTGTACCGTAATCTTGGCGTTTTCTCCTTCACCTTCACGCTGATAGACCACGCCTTCGCCGAATTTCGGATGTTTCACCCGCTGCCCCGGACGGAAACCCGCTGTGCTGTTACGAATTGAAGACGATTCCACCGGCACGGTCGGCCGGTTGAATTTCTTGCCGCGCGACGCAAAAAACTCCGAGATATTGTCAATGGAGTTGTATTTCGGGCCCGCATACCCGCCTTTGCGCGCCGGACTCGCGCTTCGCGGCTGCTGGCTTGCACCGTAGCTGGGCGAAACGCTCTGGTCCTCATCTTCGTAGCTGTAATGCCGGTCAGCATAGTCGGACTCACGCTGGGCTGCGGACGACCTGCTGGTCCGCGCCACGCCCAGCGACTCCAGCAACTGCACGGGGACTTCTTCCAGAAACCGCGACGGGATACTGGCATCCGGCATGTCCGTACCGTAGCGCCGGCGATAGCGCGCCTGGCTGAGCACTAACTGGTCCATGGCGCGCGTCATGCCCACGTAGCAGAGGCGCCGCTCTTCTTCCATTTGATCTGGATCATTAAAAGCCCGCGAATGCGGAAACAGCCCTTCTTCCATGCCCACCAGGAAGACCAAATTGAACTCCAGGCCCTTGGCGGAATGCAGCGTCATCAACGTGGTGCGCCCGCGCGGATCGTAAGTGTCAACGTCGCTCACCAGGGCGGCGTGGTCCAGGAACTCCGCCAGCGTCTCGCCGCGGTCGCGCGAATCCATGGCGGCATTCACCAGTTCCTTCAGGTTCTCAATGCGGGCCAGCGAATCCGGCGTGGCTTCGTCTTCCAGTTGCTTGATGTATCCGGTGCGGTCAATCAGAAACTTGAGGATTTCAGGTACAGACGCGGCGCTGCCTTCGGCGCGAAAGCCTTCCACAGGTTGCGCGACGGCGCTTGCTTCGACGGCTCCAGCAGCGGCCACTTGGTCCGGCAAGGCGTCGTCAGCGTCATTCGCTCCGAAATCAAAGCTGATGTTTTCACCCAGAGCTTCGGGCTCAAACGAAATATCCTCTTCGCCGACTTCTGCCGTTTTCCGCGTCTCCGCGTCTCCGCGGTGAATTTCCTCTTTGGCAGTCTCAGTCACCCGGTCGGCAAACTTCCCCAGCATCATCGCCCGCGCGTCGCCTATCAGCTCCTGAAAGCCCTTCAACGCGGCCAGGGCACGCGGCGGCAACAGATGGCGTTCCAGCGTTTCGCCCACCGCGCCCCACAGTGACGTACCGGTCTCCAAAGACAGCCGCTCCAGCGTTTCCACCGTAGTCTTGCCGATGCCCCGCGCCGGCGTGTTGATCACCCGCAGCAGCGCGATGGAATCCTGCGGGTTCTGGATCAGCTTCAGGTAGCTGATCATGTCTTTGATTTCCGCGCGCTCGTAAAAAGAAAATCCGCCGACCACCTGATACGGCAGCTGATACCGCCGCATGGCCTCTTCAATCAGCCGCGACTGCGAGTTCAGCCGGTACAGCACCGCCACGCGGACGTTTTCATTTTCGTCTGCAGCGGCCTTTTTCAGATAGTTGGCGATGAAGTCGGCGGCGAAGAGCGCTTCATTTTCTCCGTCGGGCGCTTCGTAATAGCCCACGCTGGCGCCGCCGTGGCGCTCCGTCCACAGCGTTTTGCCTTTGCGCTTGATGTTGTGCGCCACCACGGCTGACGCCGCCTGCAAAATGTTCTGGGTGGAGCGGTAGTTCTGTTCCAGGCGGATGATCCGGGCCTCAGGAAAGTCTTTTTCAAACTCCAGGATGTTGCGGATGTCCGCGCCGCGCCAGGAATAGATGGACTGGTCTTCATCGCCCACCACGCACACATTGTGGCGCTCGCCGGCCAGCAGTTTGATCAACTCATACTGCGGACGGTTGGTGTCCTGGTACTCGTCAATCAGCAGGTATTCAAAGCGGCGGCGGTAGCGCTCACGCACCTCGCCTGACGACTTCAGCAGCCGCACCGTTTCCAGCAGCAGATCATCAAAATCCAGGGCGTTGGCCTTGCGCAGCTCCTGCCTATACGCCTCAAAAACGTGCGCTACCTTTTCCGTTATGGGGTCGGCCGACTGCAAATACATTTCCTGCGGGTCCAGCATGTGGTTCTTGGCCCAGGAAATCCGTGACAATACGGCCGCGGGCTTGTGCTGCTTGTCGTCAATGCCCAGGCGGCGCATCACGCCCTTGACCACGGCTTGCTGGTCGGTGGCGTCATAGATGGCGAAGTCTTTTTTGTAGCCTACGCCCCCGACCTTCATAGCTTCAATGTCGCGGCGCAGCACGCGCACACAGAACGAGTGGAAGGTGGAGATCAGCGGCTTGCGCAACAGGCGCCCGCCCAGAAGCTTGTCCACGCGCTCCACCATCTCCGCCGCAGCTTTGTTGGTGAAGGTCACCGCCAGGATGGAGTCCGCGTCCACACTCAGCTCTTGAATCAAATGGGCAATGCGATAGGTGATGACTCGCGTCTTGCCGCTGCCCGCGCCGGCCAGGATCAACACCGGTCCGTCAACGGCTTCCACCGCTTCGCGTTGCCGCGGGTTGAGTTGGTCCAATAAACTCACGTGGTTATGAAATTTGAAAATGTTGCATTGGTTTTCCGATCACGCGCGATCACGGCGATCACGCGCGATTCCGGCGATCTTGTTCAAACCACCCGATCACCCGATGGCTGCGACCGCATGGCCTTGCACTCTTCGCACTGGCACATATCGCGCAAGTAGTCCCAGGAGTAAATGCCGGCAGAGTGGCCGTCATTCCAGGTAAAGCTCAACGCGTATCTGCCTACCTGGTTGGCCGCGGTGGGTTTCACCGGCGCTTTGTACATGGGCAGCAGCGCAGGCGCGGCTTTGGGCGGCTCACCCGGCTGGCGATGTTGATTGTTGCGCTCTTCCGTGCAAGTGGCGCAGGGGCAGGCGTCGCGCAG
>JBGPLR010000188.1:0-6475 GCA_041486545.1 Terriglobia bacterium | reverse complement strand
GTCCGCAGGTTGTGAACGCCTAGAGGCGTCTTCGAAGACCGAAAGCAGCGGAAGGATTTCTTCGGATTGCAGGGGATGCTGGCGGAAAACCGCTTGCATTGTTGCTGTGGCAGGAGCGGAAAGCCATGTACCAGTCGCTTTTCGGCTTCCCAGTCGTTCATACACCCGGGTCAGATCCGGCCCGAGCCGGCCTCCTCCCAACCCATTGATAGTGCCGAGCGTGTGACAGGAGATGCAGGGCGGCCCGCCCTGGCTCAGTTTGCGAGTGCCCAGGAAGAATTCCGTCCCCACCGCAAGATCGTAGGAGGTGAATGGCCGGTCGCTAATGCTTACTCCGGCGAACCGCGATTTGGAAAGTTTCGATTCCGCCTCGATCAGGTCCAGCAACCCTTTCGCCATTTGCGGCGTCATGCCTGGAACCGTTGGCATTACGACTCCGCGCGCATCTTCTTGTAATTGCAGGGCGAATGGGTCGCCGCCATCGATGACGGTCTTCGGGTTTTGGATAAAGTGCTCGAGCCAGGCACGATCCTTTTGTTTCGTGACATCCTTCAGGTCGGGACCGGTCACCCGTCCACCGCCAATCGTGTGGCAGCTTGTGCAGTTTTGCTGGAAGAACTCGGCTGGCTGTTGCGCAAACTCTTTTGTGGGCAACAAAAGCAGCAACAGCGAAGCGCTCAGCAGTAATTTAAATTCCCTCACAACCGCTTCCTTTCCCGCGTTCTAATTGCACCGGCATCGGCAGCAATCAAATTGGCCACGCGCGGTTTGTGCTGGCGCGATTTGTTGACTACCACGCGAACCAGATCACCGAGCGTCGTCTTTTCGATGAAGTTGTGGATAGCTGCCCGCAGGGGTAGCCACTCTTCGTGGAGCGCGCAGGGATTCTCCTCGGAACACTCCCCCAGTCCCAGAACGCATGCATTTGATTCCCTCGAGCCTTCCATGGCGCGAATCACCTCGGAGAGAGAGATGCTTTCCGGCGCCCGGCCGAGCTCCATACCCTTTCCGGGCCCACGAAAAGACCGGACCAACCCGATGCTTGCCAGCCGTTGGAGAATCTTCGCGAGATACGCCTCGGAGACGCCGGAGTGGGCGGCAATTTCATGGACTGGCGACAGTTTTCCGGGGGCCTGCTGGGCGAGGAACAGAGTCGCCCGGATAGCGAGTTCGGACGAATGTTGGAATAGCATCTTCGAATCCTCAAAGGCCGAATTTCGGACCTTGTATTCGTATATTAATAAACAGCCGGTTGCTGACTCTCAGTGACCGGGGGCACATGGAAGCGTGATGCAGGTCACAAATTGGCGTTGTTCGATAGGCTTTGTGGAGTTTTGAGGAGATGGGGAGTTGCCAGAGTTTGACCTGAAGCCGCTGGAATTACTGGAGTTGAAAGTCCGATATAGTCGCTTAGCTTCCGTGCGAGTTGATCGGTGCTATGAGCGACCTACCCAGTTGCCCCGAGAAGAAGCCCTGCCTCATCCATGACATGCGGAACTGAAGGCGTGCTGACTGCATGGAATGCATTGAAACTCCGATGCTCGATGCCATGACCCGCTCGACTTTTTGCGCCCTGAAAGACAGAACCCACGTTGCTGACCAGCAAGCATACCGGAAAGATTCAGTCGGACCGGCGTTTTAGGATGTCCTCCGCCCAACTCAGCGCCGCCATGGCTCTCGGAAAGCCGATGGTTGTGATGGTTAGCAAAATGGCGTGTCGAATTTTCCCCGGAGAAACTCCACCAGTCTTTGCATGCCGTACCGCGGAATGAACCGCTCCTTCGGACTGGGCCGCAGCAGCAATCCCCACCTTCACGAGTCGTCGCGTTCGCTCGTCAAGCGGCCCCGCGCGATGGCACTCCTCGCCCAACTTCTGGAAACTCTTCCAGACTCCAGGATAGGTCTTCCGCAGAAACTGCGTCGGTTGTGGCAGCTTATCTTTCATCGTAGATCCTCGCGTGTGGAACGGATCTTCACAGGCAAGTGATAACATTCCGCGACTGTTCCTGCAATCAGTGAGGGGCTCAATAGTCGTTCATTTCTGGTTAAATCGGAATGCTGGTAATCTGATAAAAAGCGTGCCCACGACTCGCACTCTATCGGGAATTCGAAAGCGCGACTAATTGAGGAACACTCACAAGCATTGGTTCTTTCACGGCATGGCTCGGCTGGAGCACAAACGTTCCCAATATGTTTGTCGTAAACGTGGTCAGCGCCGTCAATTCCACCAGCGCAGACGCCGGCAGCACTCTCCATGCCCAGCTTGCGTATCCTTGGTAAGCGAGCACTTCGCAGGAAACCCGCAGTGTGCAGCCTGTGGCCAACAATGCCAGTCCCACGAACATGAGTTTCGGGCTCCAGAGCAAGCGCATCCCCGCAAAAGCAGGCAGGATTCGTTGCCCCACCGAGAGGACCATTATCGCGACAAATCCTACGGTCAGAGCATGGCGTGATGCGCCCCATATCCCACCAGATGTGTCCCAGATGCTTGCGGCCACTCCTAGCACGGCCGCGACAATCAGCCAACAATAGGCCATTCGAACAAATAAGGGGAAGCTCCAGTGGATCCCTCGGATCTTCGCCTCCTGCTCACTTGCTTCAAAAATTCGTATCGCCACAATGGACACTCCTGCCGCCACAAGCAGGAACCACGTGGCCAATCGGAAGTTTCCGGCAATTGCCAGAGCAACTCCGACGAGATTCAACAAAACGGCACTGAAGAGAGTTCTCGGGCGCAGTGGTTTGAGTCCCAGAAACACCCGCATCCACTTCGCGCTGAACCCCCAGATAAACGGCACAAGGAATCCCCAGCCAACCAGCGCGAGATACCGCTGATCGATACTATGGGGGAAAGCAGGGCTTGCACCGCGGAGTGCTACATAGAAACTCCCGGCCAGCTTTGCGGCTACCGCCAACAGGAATCCCACCGTCGCGCTCATAACCACCCACACCCAGGGCTCAAGTGCTCTCTCTCCCGAATCCTTGGGCCGATGCCTCGAAACAATCGAGAAGAAAATCAGGAATGCCATCAGCTCCAGCACTCCCGCAGCCGGCAGAAGAAAACGCCAGTTCCATAGGTAGACGGTAGCCGTCCATCGAATCGCGACGCCCATGGTCCACATGACCCAACACACCCACCCCGCACGAATGACTCGTGTTCCACTGTCGCGCAGCTTCGGAATGGAGTAGAAACCGATTCCCAATAGGAAGCTCCCAATCCAACCAAACACCTGGGCGTGGCCGTGCGCCTGCAGCCATGCGGGCGAAACGAGACCAATGCTCTCCCGCCCGCTAATCTGCAGAAGATTCCACACGCCAAGCAGCGTCCCTGGGAACAACATGAAGGCCAGGCCCGATAGGATGAATGCCATCAGCAGTCTGGACATCGCTGCTTCGCGGTTGCGCACCGCCAGGAGAGCCTCGGCCACGCTGGGTCCTTGCCGCCCCTCCTTTGCGTCCGCTGCCCCCTTCGTTAGCGCCGTCGTTCCCATGGTAGACCCTCCCCTTATTGCGCTTCCGCTTCCAGTTGGACAGCTCGCGGGAACAGAATGTTGTTCTCCAGATGGATATGCTGGTGCAAATCTTGCTCGAATGCTTCGAGCGCTCCATAGAGAGTTTGGTAACTCACGCAGGCATCATTCGGGGTCACGTAGCCGTTCGTGATCTCTCGCATCTTGTGCAGTACTTGGCCGGAGGAATCGTGCTCCTCCATCATCATTCGAACGGGGTTTCGCACCGTGCCAAACATGGGAGGAGCGAGCCGGGAGTGACGCTTCGCGGCTTCTTCCAAGTCTTTGATATAAGGAAAAAGCATATGCTCTTCCTTCATCATGTGCATCGTCATTTCCTCTGCCAAGCCCCCGAAGAACCTCTGAATCTGCCGCAATTCTTGATGATTTTGGCCGTGCGCCGAAACCACCTTTGAGATCAGCGGCTCCAACCGTTGGATTTCTTCCCTCGTAAAGCCGTGATGTTTGCTGACGATGTAGTCCGCCAATTCAGCCAGGGACGCCTTTCGCCAGTCGCGTTCGTCGCACTTCGGTTCGGGCTTCTCCAAAGCGGCGGCAACATCCTCCGCTCTCACCTTCGCTGCCAGACACGCTTCGGTAAGTGACTTATTTCCGCCGCAACAATAGTCGATTCCAAACTTCTCGAATACCCTGGCGGCCGCGGGATTTGCGGTCACCAACTCCCGTACTGTCTGCGTGGCCTGCAATTGCATTGCTCCTCCTCGACGATTTCAACCTACCCAGTTCCGTCTCGACCTCCAATATCGTCCATCCCATCCCGTTGGACTATGACTTTGGTCACAGCTTCGCCGATCTCTCTAACCACGTGACCAAAGTCATAGGGCGTTGCTGGTGGACCCGCGATCATGGGTATATGGCAAAGCCAAGACTCGATTGGATTCACGGCAAACTGAAGCACTGAGGATGTGAAATGAGCTACAAATGGGTTCCGGTCGTTCTTGAAGCGCAGTGCTCGGGCTGTGGCCTCTGTATAGAAGCATGCGGCCCGGCTTGTTTAGAATTGGCGGCACACATTGCAGTCCTTCCTCGTCCAGATGCGTGTGGAAGTGAGGAGCACTGCATCGCTGTCTGTCCAGAGGACGCCATTCACATGGCTTGGGTGCATATGGAAGGCGATAGAAAGGTAGGTCGCTGGCGATCTTCACCCAAGGGAGAGCCACAAAACGCTGAACTCCTGAATTGCCCCGATCCAGGATAAAGGGGTGCACGTGGAGTTTTGCTGCGAGTGTGCGGCGTCGATCTTTCCTCCGAGTATTAGGCATCAGTCGGTATAATGGGCATCGTGCCCGATGCTCCTTCCAACTGCTTCCTAACTCTGCGGAAGACGCCTCTCTTTGCCGACCTTGCCGAAGAGGAACTCACCTACATTGCGGAGCGAGCCGTCCAGCGCCACTTCGCTGCTAGCCAAGTCATCTTCTCAGAAGGAGATCCTTGCCCCGGCTTGTGGATCATCGAACAAGGCAGGGTCCGTATCTTCAAGAGTTCGCCGGGCGGACGTGAGCAGGTGCTGGCGATCGAGGGCCCAGGCAGTTCCGTGGCAGAGCTCCCCGTATTCGACGGGGGAACTTACCCAGCCTCTGCCGTCACGGTCACTGACACCTCGCTGCTTTTCACCAGTAAGCAAGATTTCCAGTCACTGTGCTTGAAGCATCCCGAAGTGGGCCTAAAGGTTTTGCGAATCGTGGGACGGCGGCTGCGAGGACTGGTTGGAATCATTGAGGAGCTTTCTTTCGGCACTGTCCGAGACCGTCTCATTGCGCTTCTGCTTCGCATGTCGCAGCACTGAGACCAAACGTCACAGGGCGTGGAATTTGACATTCTGACTACCAATCAGGAATTGGCGGCACAGATCGGAACCGTCCGCGAACTCGTCTCTCGCAATCTCAGCCGGCTCCAAGCGCAGGACCTAATTCGCGTAGAAGGGCGAAAGATCATCATCCATGATCCGAAGGCCCTCCAGGCTGAACTTCAGAGCCGCGAGTAGGCCCCCCATTCAGGGATACCGAAGACTTGTCGTAACACTTGTTTGTCATACTCGCTTCCAGCCTAGTGCCGCACCACCCTCGTCGACCGGCTCAATTCCGCCTTTCACCGGAAGCGGCGCAGGTATAGATCCAGTTGACCGTAGGAATGCGCTGGTTCGGCGGAACCATCCCATTGCTGTTCAAACACATTCAGGAAGCCGGATTCATTGTACATGCGGTGCTGCACATCCCCTTCAAGTGCCGCACCTGCTGGCTTCCAATCGCGTCCGCGCGCATTGCGCGCGGCATTCAGCATCTCCGAAGACTGGCACATCTCCTGCCGCTTCCAAGTCTGGGCCAGCGACCACACCATGACAACCACCGTCGAGGAAGGCGCGGTGACGGTGTTCCTGGCGGTGGATCATTGCACCACGGAATGCATGGGCGCGCACGCGGCGAAAAAAGCCACGCGCTTCGAGGCGCTGGAACCGCTGCGCCAAGGAGTGCGCGATTACAGCGGCGGCTTCCGCGCCGACGCAGCAGCAGGCATCCGCAACCGGCACGATCACGGCAGCCAGTACATGAGCGACGACTATCAGGCGGAAATCGCTTTCCTGGGCATGCAGTCTTCGCCGTCGTTCGTACGTCAGCCGGAATGCAACGATTGCGTCGAGCGCTTCATTCGCACGCTGAAGGAGCAGTTGCTGTGGGTTCGCACGTTTCAAAACGTGAAAGAGTTGCGGTGTGCGCTGGCGGAATTTCGCCAGCGTTACAACCAGCGCTGGATCGTCCAGCGCCTGGGCTACCTCACGCCCGCCCAAGCCCGCCAGCAACTCCTTGCACTCGGAGCCGCGGCATGAATACACTCAATTCACTGTCCAACAAATCCGGCGCTAAACAAAAACCGTAGCGTAGTACTTGGTCCCGCCACGGCGATCCTTTCGCCCGTCTGAACAAACTTCACACGTCATCATTTTCGCG